>JAUCFZ010000079.1 GCA_030377915.1 Clostridiaceae bacterium HSG29 | reverse complement strand
TACAAAATTGAAAATAAAAAAATTCATTATTGAATTTAAAATTATATATGAAGTATAATTATTTTTTCCGTATGAGATCAAAATATTATTTAAATAGCTATCAAGATTTTTTTCCTCTAACTCCCCTACTTTGAAATTTTTATTTACAAATGAAGAAATTTCTTTTTTTTGGATATTCATAATTTTTAAGCTATTAATTTTTCTATTCAATTCAATTATATCTTTTTCCTTAGTTTTCATTAATACTCCAATCATAATAGTCAAGTTAACATAATGTAAATATGTTAATATATTTATAGAACTTTATTCTTACTTTCTCGGTTGTTATAAAGAAATCCTGATATTATAACTGTAATTGGTATGGCAAGTACTAAACCAATACTCCCAGCAATTGCTCTAATTATTTCGGAAGCTATTATATCCATATTAATAATTTCTATAAATTTTAAGTTATATCCTTTAAATAATAACATTAAAAACATTGAACTACCAGTATAAGCTAAAATTAATGTATTTGACATGGATCCCATAATATCTTTCCCAACATTAAGACCAGAGTGAATTAATTCTTTAAAAGTTATTTTTTCATGTATTTGCTTCATTTCCCACATCGAAGAAGAAATTGAAACGGTAACGTCCATTATTGCACCAAGCGCACCAAGAATAATACCAGCATATAAAATGCCTTGATAATTTAAATTCTTATAACTTGGAACATATGCTAATAGTCTTGCTTCTTCAGATCCAAGACCGGTGAAGTTAGTAAATTTTCCTACTATTAAAACCATTAAACCTGAAACTAGTAAACCACAAATTGTTCCTAAAAGTGCTGAAAATCCTTTTCTATTAATTCCAACAATTAATGAAATAGTAACTATACTAGTAAGCACTGAAACAAATATAGAAACAAGAACTGGACTGTTCCCTTTTAAAATTAATGGTATTAGAATTTGAATTACAACAAATCCTGTGAATATCAATGAAAGAATTGACTTTATACCATTTTTACCACCAATAATTGCGAGTAATGCAAGTAATATAATAATTGCTATATATACATATTTATCCCTTATACGATCATAAATTTTTAAGTAATTAATTATTCCGTTTTCATCTTCAGTCATTCTTAATAAAATTGAATCACCACTTTTAAAAATTAATTTATAAGGATTTATCATTTCAATTATATTTTGAACAGTATATGTTTCACCTTTATGATTTCCATTAAGAATTTCAATTTTTAAATGTTGTGTTCTTCTATCAGATTGTAATGAAACGTCCTCTCTAGTTTCGTTTGTTTCATCAAGTGGTACAGCAATTATTTTAGCTCGGATAACTTCATATTCTGGCTCTTCAACTAATTCCTCATAATATGCTTCTCTTTCTTTATCTAATTCAGTTTCTCCAAAAACTGGGATAATGAATTGTGAAAACGTAAGTATAGTTAAAATTAATAAAATTAATATTCTTTTCATATATTCCTTTCAATTATGTATTCTTTTATATAAATATACATTAATAAAAAAACTCCTGTTTCCAGGAGTTTAATTTACTATTATTTAGATGGTACTAATAAAGTATTTCCTGCGAAAATTAAATTAGCATCAGCTAAATCATTATATTTTGCTAATGTTTGATAAGTAGTACCATGTGTTTTAGCGATTTTCCAAAGCATGTCGCCACTAACGATAGTATAATTATCAAGAGCGCTCATAGAAGTAACTTCATCTGGAGTAATTGTTCCAGCAGCTCTAATTGCTTCTACTAAACTATCTCTAATAGGAACATAAGTATCAACATCATTTATAGCATTAGAAAAATCATATTTATCTCCACCAGTAAACATAAAATCATTCGCTACAACTGAGTATAACTTTTCATCTTCAATAGGTGTACCATCAGCTAAAGTAAGATCTACAAGTCTATTTTCAAACTCTGCATTTGGATCATAAACAACTTTTAATCCAGAGTAAGATCCATCAGTAATGTCTGGGTTCATTATACCATGATCAATTACCAATTTTAAATCTTTTCCAGGTAATTCGAATTTAACTAAAGTATTATCATAAGGCATAATTTCATACATGTCGCCCATTGTGATATTGCCATCTAATAATGTTCTTCTTAATCCTCCACCATTTTGTATACCTATATCAGTACCAGCTTTATCTGCCATAACTTCACAAACCCACTGACCTAATATAGAAACATTTGCAGAATCTCTATTATGTGTAAATTCACCATTAGCTATTCCTACTTTTTCATTTAAAATAGGACTTAATTTTTCATAATATTCATTATAAACTGCTTCAGCTTCAGCATCAGGTATTAAATCGCCTTTTGTATTATAAGCATTATCTAACTCAGCAATAACGTCAATAACGTTATCTTCGCTATCTAACTGAATTTCTAATTTTCCAACTGAACGAGCATATTTATATGCTTGAATAATTGCTACGCCGTTAACATCGCCTTCAACTTTTTGATGACTATGAGCAGAAACAATTGCATCAAGACCAGTTACACCATTTGCTAATTCAACAGCTGTACCAGATAATACACCTGTATCATAATCAGCTTTTGAATCTAAGTGAGTAACAGCAATAATTACATCAGGAGTTCCTTCTGGAGCATTACCTGCTTTTAAGAAGTCAATCCACTCTTGTGCAGCTATTATTGGATCTCTAAATTCAAGACCAGTAACATTTTCAACTTTTGTTAAAGTAACAGTATCGGGATGTGCTAAACCGATTAAACCAACGTTAATGCCACCTTTTTCAATTATTACATAAGGCTTAGCCCAAGTAACAGGTTCATTAGTTGTAGTATCATAAATATTTGAAGCAAGATAGTCAAACTCTCCATCTTCAGCCCATTTTGCTATTCTGTCTGTTCCCCAATCAAATTCATGATTACCAATTGCAGAAACTTTTACGTCTAGTGCTTTAAACATTTCAGAAACTGGTTCTCCGTAAGTAAGATTTGACATTGCAGTACCTTGATAGTTATCTCCACCAGATACAACAAATGAATCAGGATTCGCAGCTTTCATTTCGTTAACTTTAGAAACAAATTTTGACATACCAAGATTTTTACCCCATGAATTTACATCCTCAGCTAAATTCCCGTGGAAGTCATTAAATGTGATAACGTCAACTGTTCTAGCGACAGTAGTTGCAGAAGCAGCAGGAACCATAGCTATCATAATTGCAAGAACTAATAATAATGAAAACAATTTTTTATTACTAAACATTTTCCCCTCCTATAATATATAAGCTTTGTACTAAATGTTAGTACATTTGTCCTATATATTATATCATAAAAATGAAACCGTTTTCATAAAAAAAAAACAAATATTTATATTATTATTGTAAGTATTACACAAAAAAAACGGCATAGCCGCTTTTTTAAACATTTAATTCAACATCATTTCCAAGTTTATTTTTATATTCTTCAATTATTGGATCAATTTCATTTGATATAAACTCATCTACTTGCATAATAGAACGGCCAATATATAATGAAGGATCAAGAAGTTTTGATATTTCTTCATCATTTAAATTAAAAGTTTCATCTTTTGCAATTCTACTTAATAAATCATTTTCTTTTCCATGAACTTTTACCTGTTTTCCAGCTTCCATTGAATGGACTCTAATTTTCTCATGTAGTTCTTGTCTGTCTCCACCTTTTTCAACAGCCTTCATTAAAATATTTTCTGTTGCCATAAAAGGTAATTCACTCATTAATCTTTGAGTAATAACTTTATCATAAACAACTAAATTTGAAGTAACATTATTTGCAATATCAAGTATTGCATCAGCAGTTAGAAACCCCTCCCCTATCGTGATTCTTCTAATTGCAGAATCATCAAGCGTTCTTTCAAACCATTGCGAAGATTGAGTCATTTGAGGATTTAACGATAATGCTATCAAATGTCTTGATAAAGAAGCAATTCGTTCAGATCTCATTGGATTCCTTTTATACGCCATAGCAGATGAACCAATTTGATTTTTACCAAAAGGTTCTTCAATTTCTTTTAAATGTTGTAATAGTCGTAAATCATTTGTCATTTTATGAAGAGATTGTGCAATATTAGAAAGACTATTTATTACTAGAGTATCTATTTTTCTGGTATAAGTTTGGCCAGATACTGGAATTGATTTTTCAAATCCAAGTTTATTACAAACAAGTTTATCTAATTCTTTTACTTTCTCATTATCATTATTGAATAATTCCAAAAATGAAGCTTGTGTACCAGTTGTACCTTTAACACCTCTTAATTTCAAATTTGAAATTAAATTATCAATCTCATAATAATCAATTATTAAATCTTGCATCCATAATGTAGCTCTTTTACCAACAGTAAGTGGTTGTGCAGGCTGAAAATGAGTAAATCCTAAAGTAGGAAGAGCCTTATATTCAAGAGCAAACTCTTTTAATTTAAAAAGTAAATTTACAAGTTTAATTCGTGTTAATTCTAGACCTTCTTTAATTACTATTATATCAGTATTATCTCCAACAAATGCACTTGTTGCTCCTAAATGAATAATTCCTCTTGAAGTTGGTACTTGTTCACCATACGCATGGATATGTGCCATAACGTCATGACGAAGTTTCTTTTCGTATTTTGCTGCTAAATTAAAATCAATATCCTCAATTTTATCTCTCAAATCATTTACTTGCTTCTCAGTGATATTTATTCCAAGTTCCATTTCAGATTCAGCTAAAGCTACCCAAAGTTTTCTCCATGTTGAAAACTTTTTCTGTGGTGAAAAAATAAATTGCATTTCTTTACTTGAATATCTTGTTTCTAATGGGTTTTGATATTTATTATACATAATCATCTCCTAACGAATGAATAACTATTATTTCTTAAAAATGTTCGTATTTATTATATTGCATTATGAATAATATTGCAATATAAAATGAAAAAAAGAATTCTCTAATGAGAATCCTTAATTTTGTCTTCTAGGTTCAACAATAAATTTGATAGCAGTTCTTTCCTCTCCATCAATAACTATATCAGTAAAAGCTGGAATAGTAATTAAGTCAATGCCTGAAGGTGAAACAAAACCTCTCGCAATGGCAATTGCTTTTACGCATTGATTAATAGCGCCAGCACCAATAGCTTGTAGCTCTGCCGATCCTTTTTCTCTTATTACTCCTGCAATAGCACCAGCAACAGAATTAGGGCTTGAATTAGATGATACTTTAAGTGTACTCATTATTACCTCCTCCATTATTATATATATTACTACATTCTAATTTCTTTATACCCTATAAAATAATTTAAAAACATTTTTCAAAAAAAAATAAAAGTGGAAAAATCCACTTTTATAATTGTTATTATTTTGCATAATCTGATGTTCTTGTCTCTCTAATAACTGTAATCTTAATTTGACCAGGATAATCAAGTTCTTCTTCAACTTGTTTTTTAATATCTCTACAAATTAATACCATATCGTCATCACTAGCATTTTCAGGTTTAACAAGAACTCTAATTTCTCGTCCTGCCTGAATAGCATATGAAGATTCAACTTTATCATAACTATTAGCAATATTTTCAAGACCTTCTAATCTTTGAATATAATTATCAAGAGTTTCTCTTCTAGCACCAGGTCTAGCTGCAGATAATGCATCTGCTGCAGTTACAAGAACTGCTTCAATTGTTTCTGGTTCATAATCACCATGATGTGTACTCATTGCGTGAATTATTTTGTCATTTTCATTGTATTTCTTAAGTAATTTCATACCTATTTCAACGTGTGTTCCTTCCATTTCATGGTCAACTGCTTTACCAATATCGTGAAGTAAACCTGCACGTTTTGCGATTCTTACATTAGCTCCTAATTCAGAAGCCATTAAGCCTGCTAAATAAGAAACTTCTAAAGAATGCTTTAAAACATTCTGTCCGAAACTTGTTCTATACTTTAATCTACCAAGTAATTGAACTAATTTTGGATGTAGATTATGAATATTTGCTTCGAATGTAGCGTTTTCTCCAACTTCTTTGATTTTTTTATTAAATTCACTAGTGGCTTTATTAACCATTTCTTCAATTCTTGCTGGATGAATTCTTCCGTCAATTATTAATTTCTCTAAAGTAATTCTTGCGATTTCTCTTCGAATTGGATCAAAAGATGATAATATAACAGCTTCTGGAGTATCGTCGATAATTAAATCAACACCAGTTAATCTTTCAATAGCTCTAATATTTCTTCCTTCACGTCCAATTATTCGACCTTTCATCTCATCATTTGGTAAATCAATTATTGAAACTGTATTTTCAGAAACAAAGTCCGCTGAACATTTCTGTATAGCATAAGAAATTATCCATTTTGCGTTTTTGTCTGCTTCTTCCTCAGCCTCATGTTTTAAACGTTTTATCATAGAAATTTTTTCGTGTTGAACTTCCTTTTCAACTTCAAATAAGATTTGTTTCTTTGCATCTTCTAAAGTTAATTCGGAAATTCTTTCTAACTCTTCAATTTGTTTTTGATACATTTTAGATATTTCATTTTCTTTTTTATCTAAACTAGATTGTCTAGAACTTAATTCTTTTGATTTAAGTTCCAATTTTTCCTCTTTTGTATCTAACATATTGCTTTTTATTTCTAGGTTTTCTTCCTTACTTAAATTTCTGTCCTCTAAACGTTTAATTTCAAGGCGTCGCTCTTTTGCTTCAATATCCAATTCCCCACGTAATTTATGAATTTCTTCTTTTGCATTTACAACCAATTCTTTAGAGATTGTATCAGCATTTTTTTCTGCTTCTAAAATTAATTCCTTAGACTTTATTTCTGCACTAAGTATAATTTTTTCAGCTGTTTTCTTACGGAAAAAATATCCAATTCCAAAAAATAATGGAATGATAATAATGATAGCCGGAATAATAAAAGTATTCATTTTTTCACCTCCATTGTTCCTATTAGA
>JAUCFZ010000007.1 GCA_030377915.1 Clostridiaceae bacterium HSG29 | reverse complement strand
CATGAAATATCAACGCCTCTAGGTGTTGCTACTACAGGAAGTAGTTATCTATTAAAACAGATAAAAAGAATTAAGAAATCTATGTATGAAGCTAAACTATCGAAAATGGATTTAGTAAATTTTATAAAAAAAGCAGAAGAAGTTTCTGAAACTTTAGAAAATAACTTATTAAGAGCGATTGAGTTGATAAAAAGCTTTAAACAAGTTTCAGTTGATCAGTCAAATTTGAATATAAGAACATTTAGTTTTAAAAAGTATATTTATGAAATAATTATAAATTTGAAACAAGAATTAAAAAAGATTGATAATGAAATTATTGTTGATTCTCCAGAGAATTTAAATTTACTAAGTATCCCAGGTATATTTTCACAAATTATTACAAACTTTATAATGAATTCCATAATTCATGGTTATATTGAAGGAAATAAGTTAATTATTAATATTAAAGTGAAAATTGTAGAAGATGAAATTTTAATAACTTATAGTGACAACGGAAAAGGGATAGAAAATGAAAATATACCTAAAATATTTGATTCTTTTTTTACTACAAATAGAGAAAATGGTGGTAGTGGATTAGGGCTAAATATTGTATATGATTTAGTAACTCAGGAATTAGGTGGAAAAATAGACTGTGAAAGTGAAATCCATAAAGGTACGAAATTTACAATTACATTTAAAAAATCTGATAAAATTAATTGGATTTTTATTGAAACTTAAACTGGAAAACATTTTCCAGTTTTTTATTGGAATTATTTCTTTACATGATTATAGATAAATGGTATTATAATTGAGTTGTAAATGATAATCAATATCAATTAAAAAGGAGTAATAATATGACTAATGAAAGTCGAATAAAATATTTTCCTATATCAGCGTTTTCTGTGATATTAGGGTTAGCAGGTTTAACAATAGCGTTTCAAAAAGCAGTGGAAATTTTAAATTTCCCAATAGATTTAAATGTTTATTTACTAAGTACTACAGTTTTAATTTTTGCAGTGATATTTATGATGTATTTTTTGAAATTTATTATGTATAGAGATGAAGTAAAAAAAGATTTTTATAATCCAGTTAAATTGAATTTTTTCCCAACTTTTTCTGTTGCGCTATTATTAGTAAGTATAGCATTTATAAGTTCAAATATGATGGTATCAAAATATTTATGGATTTTAGGAACAGTTATTCATACTTATTTTACTTATAAAATAATTTCAATATGGTCTTTTCATCCTAAATTTGAAATAAAGCATTTTAATCCTGCTTGGTTTATACCGGTTGTTGGAAATATGCTTATACCTGTTGCTGGTATTGTGCATTTTAATCCAGAAATTTCTTGGTTTTTTTATAGTATTGGGTTTTTATTTTGGGTAGTATTATTTTCTATATTTATTTATAGAATTATTTTTCATCATCCACTACCAGAAAAACTTATACCAACATTAGCAATTTTAATTGCACCACCAGCTACAGCGTTTACAGCTTATGTAAAATTAACGCATCAAGTAGATAGTTTTGCAAAAATTTTATATTATTTTGCATTATTCTTAATTACATTTTTATTAGCGGAATATAAAATGTTCTCTAAGATCAAATTTTATTTATCATGGTGGGCTTATTCATTCCCGATTGCTTCAATGACAATAGCGAGTGTTTTAATGTATCATGTTACAAAACTGGTTTTTTATAAATATATAACTATTCTTTTCTTAGCTATTTTAGTAGTGTTAATTATAATATTAATACCAAAAACAGTTAATGGAATCTTAAAGCATGAGTTATGTATTGAAGAAGATTAAACAGTAAATTAATGAATAGCCAACTTGACTATTCATTTTTTAATTGATAAACTGTTTTTAAGTGAAAATAGAAAAGAGGGGATAAAATGGTTATAGATAGTTTTGTTGATTGCATACCATGCGTTTTAAGTATGGCAGATAAATTAGCTGATAAATATATAGAAACAAAAGAAGAAAAATTTAATTTTATGATGGACGTTTTAAAAATGATTTCAACTATTGAATATAATAGAACGGCACCTTATTTGACGGCGCGAGTTATGAGATTATTAAAAGAAAAAACAGGAATACAAGATTTATATGAAGAAGAAAAAAAGAAATTTAATTCTGAAATTTTGAATTTATTAGATGATTTCACATTATATGTTAATAATGCTGAAGATTCAATAAAAGCTGCTCTTAAGCTTTCGATGGCTGGGAATATTATTGATTCAGGAATAATTGATGATATTTCAATAGATTTGGTAAAAGAGGTAATAGGAAAGGCCATGGAAGATGAATTTGATGAAGAATTATATTTAAAATTTATAATGGATTTGAAAAATAAAAAAGAGTTATTATATTTAGGTGATAATACTGGAGAAGTTGTTTTTGATATGTTATTTATTAAAACAATAAAAAAATATTATCCAGATTTAAAAATAGTTTTTGTAACTCGTGGAACTCATATATTAAATGATATTACTAGGGAAGATGCATATGATTTAGGAATAGATAAATATGCTGAAATTATTGATAATGGTGCAGATTTACCTGGTACTGATTTAAAAGAGGTTTCAGATTCGTTTAAAGAACGATTTAATAAATCAGATTTTATTATTTCAAAAGGGCAAGGAAATTTTGAATCTTTACCTGGAACCGGAAAAAATATTTATTATTTGTTTTTATGTAAATGTGAGTTACTACAAAAACAATTAAATAAAGGGAAACTAGAAAGTGTTTTTATTAATGAAAATCAATTGGATGTTTTAAGGAGGACAAATGATGAAAGTATCAATTTTATATCATAGTGTATCAGGTAATACAGTAGCAGTTTCTCAGTTAATTAAAGAGGGTGCAATTCAACATGAAAATGTTGAGGCAAAATGTATGTCAATTGAAAATTTAGATTTGGATTTTCTTAATGAATCAAAAATTGTATTTTTTGGAACACCAACTTATTCAGGATCTTTAACTTGGCAAATGAGTAAATTTATAGAAACAAATAAAATAAATTGGAAAAATAAAGTTTGTTCAGTATTTGCAACAGAAAAACATTTAGGTGGCGGTGCTGATTTTGCAGAGCTTTCTATTATTGCTCATATGCTTGTAAAAGGCATGTTTGTATATTCTGTTGGTGCAAGTGAAGGTCTTCCATATACTCATTTTGGAGCTGTATGTATTCAAGATGGATCAGAAGATGAAAAGCAAGTTGAAAGAGTAGTATTGTATGGTAATAGAGTAGTTAAAAATGTAATAACTGAATTCAAATTATAATAAGCTTAAAAGAACATTTGAACTTTACAAGAACAATCGTTTGCTATATACTTAATGTAGGATTAAGTATAGGTGGTATAAATGAAAGTTATTGCAAAACCAATAGAAATGATTGCGTGGTTTAATGAAGATGGAAAAATTAAACCAATAAGATTTAGATTAGAAACAGAAAATGGTGAAAAAGAAGTAATTAAAGTTTTAAAAGTTTTTAGTACTGAAAAAGAGAAAATAGCTGGGAATATTATGTTTTCTTTTAAATGTAAAAGCATAATACAAAATATTGAAAAAATATACGAACTTAAATATGAAATTAATTCTTCGAAATGGATGTTATTTAAAATTTAATGTGTTATATAATCACTTTTATGGGTATATACAAAATAACAGTGAGGAGAGTGATAATATGACAGTACATTTTTTCTATAATTTTAAAGAAGAGCTAATTGACAAAATAAAAAGTGATTATGTAAATGAATTGTTAAGAAGAAAAGAAAACTTAAGGGAACAGCTTCAATTGGATGATGCAGAAAAAGAAATCCTAGATTATTTTAAAACAATAAAAAATGCATTAAATGAAGTAATCGAAATTTCTGATGGAAAAATTAAATATGAAGAGAATACTGATTTTATAGTAAAAATGACAATTGGTAAAAATAGTATAAGATTTTTAAGAAAAGAAAAATCAATTCAGGTAAAAGTTGAAATTTATATTAAAGAAGCCGATATTGTTGAATCAAGAATATTGGGAAATATTATAATAGGGCCTAAAGTAGCTATGGTAAAAGAAGTAGGAAAACTTCATACTGGAAGCCATTTTGATGAAAATGCAATTAATTATTGGATGAGAATTGCATTTGGAGAATTCATGAGTTCGAAATAGCAAATAGGTTATTCTATTTGTTATTTTTTTGTATATTAATTCGCTGAAATTTGATAAAATAAAATTATAGATTAAGGGGCGATAAAATGGACAAAATGTCAACAGATTTTTCAGAAAAAAAATTATCTTTTTTTGGAGGAATTATTTTCTTAGTAGTTGCAATATATGAGTTAATTGTATCAAAAAATTATATAAATGCAGTAAAATTTGCTATATCGGCAATTTTTTTAATTGGAGGATCTTTTATTATTAAAGAAAGACTAAGTATAGAAAAAAGCAAGAAATTTAAAGCGGGGTATGTTTTAATAATTATAGGGGCTTTAATCAAAATGTTTGGTGGAATTGCTTCGCATATTATTTGGATTTTAGGAATATTATTATTAGTTAAAAGCATTAAAGAAGGTGAATAATGGATTTTAAATTGATAGATGCTAGGTATTATTATGATAGAAATGATTTGGGTGCTAATTATACAAAAAGAGAAACTACATTTAAATTATGGGCACCATATGCAAAAAATGTTAAATTGATACTTTGTGATGAGATTATAGATATGGAAAAATTAGAAAAAGGTATTTGGAGTGTAACAATTAAAGAGGATTTGCATTCGAATTTTTATAATTATTATATTTCATTGGATGGTGAATATTATGAAGAAGTAGTTGATCCATATGCTAAAAGTTTATCAGTAAATGGCTTAAAAGGTGCAATAATTGATTTTGAAAGAACAAGTCCAGAAGGCTGGAATGATTTAAAACCTAAATTTGAAAAAGCTGTTGATGCAATTATATATGAATTAAGTATAAGAGATATATCTATAGATGAGAATAGTGGAATAAAAAATAAAGGAAAATATTTGGGAATGTGTGAAACGGAAACGCACACTAATGATAATTTAAAAAGTGGATTATCACATATTAAAGATTTAGGTATTACTCATGTTCAAATTATGCCAATTTATGATTTTGCAACTGTTGATGAAACTACTGATGATGATTATAATTGGGGTTATGATCCTTTAAATTTTAACGCTCTAGATGGAAGTTATTCAACTGATCCATATGACCCAACTGCAAGAATTTATGAATTTAAAAGAATGATTCAGTCTATTCATAATGAAGGGATGCGAGTTATAATGGATGTGGTTTATAATCATGTATATGATATTGATACTATAAATTTTGAAAAGATATTTCCAGGATACTATTTTAGAAAAAATAAAAATGATAAATTTTATGATGGTTCTGGATGTGGTAACGAAGTAGCATCTGAGAGAAAAATGGTTCGAAAATTTATTGTTGATTCTGTAGTGTTTTGGGCTAAAGAATATAATTTAGATGGATTTCGTTTTGATTTAATGGGTCTTATAGATATCGAAACTATGAATACAATAAGACTTGAACTTGATAAAATAGATCCTTCAATAATAATTATTGGCGAAGGATGGGAAATGGGAGAAGCTTTAAAGTTTGAAGATAAATCTTGTTTATGGAATGCAAAATATCTTCCAGGAATTGGACAATTTAATGATGATTTTAGAGACGGTATAAGAGGAAATAATTTTGATGCTAAAAGCATTGGATATATAGCTGGAAAATTTTCAAAGAAAATTAGTATTCTGCGTGGAATTGTTGGTGGAATAGAATATTCAAATGATATAAAGCATTTACAGGATATTTCGCCTAAACAAATAGTAAATTATGTTGAAGTTCATGATAATCATACACTATATGATAAATTGAAATTATCAACGAGCGATGAAAGTAATATTAAAAAAAGACATATTCTTGGAACGGCAATTGCAATTTTGAGTCAGGGAATAACATTTATACATTCCGGACAAGAAATAATGAGAACAAAAAATCTTGAGCATAATACGTATAATTTAGGTGATGAAATCAATAAATTTGATTGGAGTAGGAAAAAAGAATTTTTGGATGTTTTTGAATATGTAAAAGGAATAATAAAAATTAAAAAAGCACATCCTTCATTTAAAATGGGTACTTGTGATGAAATAAGAAAAAAAATTAAAATACTAGATACTGAAGATGCTATTATTGCATATACAATAAGAAATAAAAATGATTTGTGGAAAAACATTTTAATTATTCATAATGCCAGTGATGAATCAAAGATAGTTGAAATACCATCAGGAATAGAGTGGAACATAGTAGTTAATAATGAAATAATAGATTTAAATGGAATTAAAAAAATAAATGATAATATTTTAGAAGTAGATGGATTAAATACATTAATTGCTTATAGTGTATGATATTTTTGAGTAAAACTTTAAGTTATGGGTAAAAACATAAAATAAGTATACTTTTGAATAAGGTGGTAAATATGAATAATCAATTATCTAAAGATAAAAAATTAAATATAATAAAGTATGATGATAATGAAATAATAAAATTATCTAAGGAAATAATGGACATTTTATCTGTGGAAGAACCAAATGTGCTAAAAAAATATTTAAATGAATTGCTTATTGAAAAGACGATTATTAATTCTGCAGATGTAGAAGTACTTATTATATTAATGGATAATAAAAAAGATTTAATTAGATTAAAAGATAAGTGCGCAGAGATAATTGGAATAAGTTCTACACTTACTTTGGTTATAGAATCAGAATCGCTTGAGTGTATTGATGTAAATGAAGCTTTTATTCATAAATTCAAATTTAAAAAAGATGATATAAAAGGCAAAAAAGTTTGTTCATTAGGATTAATCACAAATGAACAATGGGATATAATTACAAAAAAAATTAGTAAATATGGTTTTATTAATAATGAAGAAGTTGTGATTCAAGATAGCAATAATGATGATATGTATTTTTTACTAAATTTAAAGATTATTGAAGTTTTAAATAAAATTTATTATTTTATGAATTTACAGGATATTACAGAAATAAGAAAAAAAGAAATGAGATTAGATGTAATATTTTATAAATCAAATGATTTTAAGGCTTTACTAGATAAAGATGGAAGAATTGTTGATATTAATGATATTGCTATTAAATTTAGAAATGTTTCAAGAGAAGATGTAATTGGAAGATTATTTTATAAGATGTATTGGTTTTTAAAATTTGATGGTCAAGTAGAATTAATAAAAAGGGAAATTGAATTAGCAAGTAAAAAGGAAGAAAGGAGTTTTAGACTTAAGACTTTTGATGATAAAGGAGAAATTGCTTATGTAGATATATCCTTAAAACCTATTGTAGATAATTTTGGGAATGTTATAAACATCATTTTGGAAGGCAGAAATATTACAAAAATAATAGTAATGGAAAAAAATTTAATAAAAAGCGCAACTATGGATGAAATGACTAATACATGTAATAGAAATGCAGGTATTAAAATTTTAGAAAAAGAAATAGAAATTGCTATTATTAATAAAATTGAATTATCTATTGCTTTTATAGATTTGGATAATTTAAAGTTTATTAATGATACATATGGTCATATCGCAGGTGATAAAGCAATTATATATGTTGCAAATATAATAAAAGAACATATTAGAAATGGTGATACTATTGCACGATTTGGTGGAGATGAGTTTATAATTATTTTTCCAGGTATGAATAAAGAAGCGTCGCTTAAAAAAATGATTGAAATAAAAGAAGAATTTGATTTTAAAGAATTTAATATTGATTTTTCTTATGGTGTATCTGAATTAGCTGAATTGGGAAATATTAATATTGATAAGTTAGTTAGTTTAGCAGATAAAAGAATGTATAAAATGAAGAGAGAAAAAACAAATTCATAAGGATTTGTTTTTTTTAACTAAAAAGATATAGTAAAAAATTAAAAGAGATAAATATTAAAATTGTTATTGTATCAGAATTAAAGATTCTTTCACTAATTGTAGAGTGTGGTTTTAAATTATTTGCTTTATTGTTATTTGTGTTTATTGTAAAAAGACTAATAATTGGATTTGATTTTATTACATTAAAAATATTATATAAAATAAATGCAATACCAATAAAAAACCAAGTGGAGAAATATAATTTGTTATCATATACATTTAATTTAAAATAAAATAAAAATTCAAGTAAGCTTAAAATTATAAGTGTTTTATATTTTTTTAAAGTATTCATAGTTACCTTTCTTATCAAAGATTCTTTAAATGTGATAATATCATATTTTTAATATTAAATAAATAAAAAAATACCTTTTAAGTAATTTTATTAAAAAGGTATTTTTGTTTTATTATTTTGTAAAAACATTAAATGGTTTTCCAACTGGTAAAATAATTTTTCCATAATGACCATTTAAGAAATTTGCTGCGAAAATATAAAATGACAATATTGATATTGCAAATTCTGAATATGCTGCTAAAGTGTGTCCAAATTCAATTCCCCATACTGTACTTAGTGATAAACCTAAAAATAAAGTATCAATAAGAATGAAATCAATAAATAAAGCTTTATTTGTATTAAGTGAAGCAATTGTTGCAACTACTGAAAATATAAAATAGCCTATAAAAGCAAATCCTAATTGAGTTGAATCTGTATTTGTCATTATAGTTTCACCAAAAACTCCTGAGCCAATCATCCAAGACATAGCAACACCAAGCCAAAATAAGCCATATCCTAAGAAAACTGTTGTTCCAAATAAATTATTTCTTTTTGAATCAGATAAACCAGCAAATATTTGAGCAAATGCTCCTAGAAATATTGCCCATGGAATTACGTATGCAACACCGCTTGTCCATCCCATTTTTTGTGATGAAGCTACTAGAGTCACCATTGCTAAACCAAAGACACCAATTGCAGATGGATCAACAGTAGTGATTTTCATTTCATTATTATTCATATTTGTTCTCCTTATAATATTACTTACTTAATTCATACAATTAAAAGAATACCAAATAAAGTAAATTAAGTCAATGTGTATTTGATATATTAAAAATATTATAAAATACTATTCATCGTAGGATAATCCTTTTCTATTCCACCATTTACATTTTTAATTCCGCTATGTAAAAAAGATGTTCTTTGAATAATCTGGTTACCGTATTTATATCTTAATTCGTCAATTGTTTGATCGAGTTTTCTTAGTTTTTCATTATTTTTATTATCCCAAATAGAAAGTTGTTTTTCATCATTATTTTTTAAACTAGATACTGATATTCCTAAATGCCTAATAGGTTCATTTTTCCAGGAATTAATGAATAATTTTTTAACTTCATTAAATATTTCATTTGTAGAATCTGTTAAATAATAAAGTTTTCTTTGATGAGAATAACTAATAAATTCATTGTTTTTAATAGTAACTGATATTAATGAACATAGTTTCTTTTTATCCCTTAATCTCATAGATACCATTTCCGTTAAAGATAGTAAATGCAATAAAGCTATTTCAACATTTTCAATATCATAGGGAATTGTTGTTGAATTTCCTATACTTTTAATATTTTCATATTTATTTAACATGATTTGTGAGTTTTCTATTCCGTTTGCATATTCCCAAATTAATTTTCCATGTGATTTTAAATAATATTGTATTAATTCTAAATTTGAATTTGCTAAATCACCAATTGTAAAAATTCCAATTCTATTTAATTTGGGAAGAGTTTTTCTTCCAACCATAAAAAGTTTTTCTACGCTTAAAGGCCAAAATTTTTCTTTTAATTCATCTTTAAAAAGAGTATGAACCATATCAGGTTTTTTTAAATCAGAAGCCATTTTTGCAAGTAATTTATTATTTGAAATTCCAATATTTACTGTAAAACCAAGTTCATTCTTTATTCTTTCTTTTATTTCATTTGCAACTTTAATAGGATCACCAAATATTTTTTGACTATCTGTATAATCAACAAAACATTCATCAATTGAAAATCTTTGAATTTTTGGTGAATACTCTTTAACAAGATTAATCATTGCATTTGATGCCTGTAAATAAATCATATATGAAGGTTTAATTATTGTAAGAGTAGGGCATTTAATTAAGGCATCTCGTAGCGATTCACCTGTTGTAATGTTATATTTTTTAGCAGGTATTGATTTTGCTAAAACTATTCCATGTCTTGTTTTAGGATCTCCACCAACTATTGAAGGAATATTTCTTAAATCTATTTTTGACCCATGTTGTAATCTATAAGTTGCTTCCCATGATAAAAAAGCAGAATTTACATCAATTAAGAAGAATATTTTTTTATTTTGCATTGCATCACCTCATTACAATTATACCAAACATATGTTTATTGGTCTATTTATTTTTAAAAATAAAATTGACAAACACTGTACTAATAGATATAATACAGTTGTGTATTACTTGTAGTAGTACAGAAAGGAGGTTTAGGTGATAAAAATTGATGAATCAAAAGCAAAATCTATATATGAGCAAATTTATGATGAATTTGCAAAACTTATATTCTTAGATGTTTTAAAAAAAGGTGATAAAATGCCCTCTGTACGTGAGCTTGCACTTATACTCCATATAAATCCAAATACTATTCAAAAGTCATATAAATTACTTGAAAAAGATAATTTTATTGAATCTCAAAAAGGTAAAGGAAATTTTGTTACTTTTGATATAGAGGCTTACAATAATTATAAAAATTCATTTAAAGAAAAATTAATGCAAATAATTGATGAATTAATAAAAATAGGTATTGATAAAAATGAGATAATAAAATTAGTGAAAGAGAGAGTGGATAATGCTTAAAATAGAAAACTTAAGTAAAAATATTGATGAATTTGAAGTTTTAAAATCTGTTAATATTCATGTTGAAAAAGGGCAAATATATGGTTTAGCAGGAACAAATGGATCGGGTAAAACAACTGTTTTTAAACATATTATGAAAATATATAATCAAGATATTGGAAATATTTATTATGATGGAAAAAATATACAAAATGATGATAATTACTTTTCAGATTTTTATTATATTCAAGATGATTTATTTTTTCCATATAATTATTCTCTAAATGATTTATTTAATTATGAAAAAATGTTATATTCAAATTCAAGTAAAGAAAAATATGAAAAACTTTTAAAATATTTTAATATAGATAGTTTTAAAAAATTAAGAAGCCTTTCAAAAGGTCAAAAAAAGCAAGCGGCTTTTATACTTGCAATTTCAACTTGTCCTAAAGTATTATTACTTGATGAAATAGTAGATGGACTTGATGCAGTTGTAAGAAGAAAATTCTGGAATGTAATTTTAGAAGAAGTGATGGATAATAATATTACGGTACTTATTTCGTCACATGCTTTAACAGAGCTTGATAATATATGTGATAAAATAGGTATTTTACATGAAGGAAGAATAGTAAAAGAGGAATCAATGGAACATTTAAAAGAAAATATTATTAAAGTTCAATTTGCAATAGATGAAGAGTTTAAAATAATTGAATCTGATGAATATAATGTGGTTAAATTTACAAAAATTGGAAGTGTATATTTTGCAGTTTTAAAAGGTAATGTAGAAAAATTTAAAAAAGATTTAAATAATAAATATAATGTAATATTATTTGATGAACTTTCAATGAACTTGGAAGAAATATTTATTAGTGAATTAGGAGGTTTAGGATATGGAACAGAAGAATATAAAGCATAGAAATTTTTTAAACTTACTATTAAATGGCTTAAAAGAAAAAAGAAATTGGTTTATATTGTCAATGGCAATATTGATTACAACTGTTTTAATAGTTCCTATGCTAATAGGCACTAAAATTAATGAAGCTAATATTGTAGTTGGGGTAATTGAAGTTTTTATTATAGTATTTTTAAATTGTATCATTGATTTAAGTTATCTTCATGATATAAAAAAATATAGTTTTTATTTATCAAAACCAAATAGTGAAAAAGACAAAATAAATTTATTTTTAGTAAGTAATATAGTATTTGCATTAATAAATATGATTCCTTTATGGATTCTTTCAATTATTATGAAGTTTGATACTGTTGAAATTTTTACGATTGCATTTCCATGGCTTATTATTGGAATATTTGTAGCTGCTTTATCAGGAGTTTTATCAGGTAATAGTATAAGTGCAGGTATTGATACTATATTTAATTTTATTTTACCATTATTATTATTAGGAGTAATATATTTTGCACTTAATATAGTTGAGAAAGTAGTAATTGGATTTAATACTGATATTTTAATGGAGAATTTCATTAGTAATATTTATAGAATTGACTATCTATATTTTATAAAATTTGTTGAGGATTCAAATTGGTTATTATATGGAATATTATTTTTATTAATTCCAAGTATAATATACTTACTTACAATGAAATTATTAAAGAAACGAAAAAACGAAAAAATTGGTGAGTTTATTGTATATGATGGGCATAAAAATTTTATTGCATTATTAGTATCAACTTTAATACCATTTTTATTTTCAACTGTAACAAGAAATAGTAGTGTATTTGGACTCTTATTTTCTTTCTTAATTTTAGGATCATTGACATATTATGTTGCAATGGCAATTTTAGAAAAATCATTTAAACTCAATAAAAAATCATTTAAATTGCTTGCTATTTTTATGGCAATATTTATTGGATTTGTATTTATTGGTGGATTAGTAACTAAACAATATGAAAATAAAATACCAAATATTGATGAAATAGAAGGAGTAATTATCTCAAATGATAGTGGGATTTATATTGAAGAAATGGAAGAATATGTTAAATTTTATGATATTGAATTATCCTTTGAAAAATATGATGGCATAGTTATTTATAAATCTGAGGAAGCTAAAAAAGCAATAGTAGATATTCATAAAGCTATACTTGAAAATGATTCTTATGAAAGATATGATAATGTAAATATAGTATATTTTCTAAAAGATGGTAGTGAATTTAAAAGATATTATCGACTAGGTGAAAATAGATATTATGAACCAGATCATTCAAAAGAAGAAAGAGAAATAATTATAAATGATAAATTAAATAATGCTGCTAATAAACTTGTAAGCACAGATGAATTTAAAGAAAAAGTTTTAAGATTTATTTATAATGATAGTTATTCAGCGGATTTTAATAATGCTAAAATAACTATTAATGGAAATGAAAGTGAACTTACAAAAGAAGATATAGTTAATTTTAGAAATGTTTTAAAGAAAGATATAGAAAAAAATATAATAGGAAAAGATTTAATTATGATTTATGTACTAGTAAATAATACTGAAAATTATTTAAATCAATATAGTTATAATATGGAAAAATATGATGCTGAATATAGAGAATCATATAGAGAAAGAATGAATATTGAATTTGATCAAGGAAGTAAAGAAAGACATTATTATAATATTCCAAATTCTTTTAATAATACTATGGAATTTCTTAAGAAATTTTAATAATTCATATATTACTAAACAGACTCAAGTGAAATTGAGTCTGTTATTATGTAAAAATTAATATATAGTAACAAATTTATTACAAGACTATATTAATGTTGAAAAATGTAATTCAATATCGTATAATATAGTGGTGAATGTGAAATGGTGGTGAGTAAATGTCAATAGTAATAAAAGATTTAAAAAAATATTATAAAGTGGGAGATCAGGTTGTAAAAGCACTTAGAGGTGTAGATCTAGAAATAAAAAAAGGTGAAATTTGTTGTATTTTAGGGACTTCAGGTTCTGGAAAATCAACAATGCTTAATTTAATGGCAGGGCTTGAAAAACCTACAAAAGGTGAAATACTTATTAAAAATCAGGATATTACAAAAATGAATGAAAAGGAACTTGCAAAATTCAGGCAAAAAAATGTCGGATTTGTATTTCAGTCATATAATTTATTAAATGCTTTAACAGCACTTGAAAATGTGGCTTTACCTTTAACTTTTTGTGAAATTCCTAAGAAAATACGCGAAAAAGAATCCTATAAAATTTTATCAAAAGTTGGGCTTAAAACTCATGTACTTCATAAACCAATGCAACTTTCTGGTGGGCAAAGGCAAAGAGTTGGAATAGCAAGAGCTTTTGTTGGAACACCAGAAATAGTTTTTGCTGATGAACCAACGGGAAACCTTGATTCAAAAACTTCTGAAGAAATAATGAAACTAATATTAGAGATTACAGCTGAGAAGAATTTAACTTTAATAATGGTAACACACAATAGAGACCTTGCAAGATATGCTGATAAAGTAGTATATATTTTAGACGGAGAAATAAAAAAAGTAGAAAATCGTAATAGTGAAAATGATATCAGGAGGTATGAAGATGAAACAATTTAATAAAATATTAATTATAACAATGGTTTTAGTTTTAACAATGGTAGGGTTTAGTTCGTTTGCGGATACAGATTATATAACAGAAAATTTTACTGTTTCTAAAAGTGAAATAAATAACAATGATACATTTACACTAACTTTAGATTTAAAGAAAATATCAGGTGCAACTAATGCTGATTATTTAACAATAACAAATACAAATTTTGAAACTACTAATGGAATGACTAAAATAACCATTTCAACAATAGACAGCATTCCTATTGATTTAAAATATGTTGGATCGGATAATACTTTTACTTTTGATATTTTTGATGAAGATGAAACTACTCAAATTGGTTCTGAAACAATAAATATTACTCAGGCGAGAGAATATTCATCAAGTAGTTCTTCATCATCAAGTACTGATACTACAAAATATATGCCACTTTTAGGAATTAAAAGTGATTATGAAATTAGTACATTTATTGGTGGACAAAGTTCAAAACTTTCAATTCCAGCTGAAAATACAAGTAAGTATGCAGCTAAAAATGTTGATGTAACTATTGATTTAAAAGATGGACCATTTACAGAAAAAAATAATTTAACATATAAAATTGATAGAATAGCTTCTAATAAAATTGAAGATGCTATTTTTGATTTAGAAATTTCAAAATTAGCTATAAATAAAACATATATAATTCCAGTAACAATACAAGGATGGAATTCATTTGGTGATAAAATAGATACTATAAATGCAACTTATAAAGTGAAAGTAATAAATTCAAATATTGAACCTAAAGTTTCAGTTTTTGATTATGAAATAAGAGGTAATGTAACGGATGATAGTGAAGCAGTAATTATTGAGTTGAAAAATTTTGGCTCTATGAATGCAACTGATGTAAATATATCTTTAGAGGGTTTTGATAAAGATGGAATTAGATTATATAAAGATACACAAACAAAGAAGATTTCTAATATTTCAGGTGGAGGAACTAAGAAAGTTTATTTTGGAATTACATCTGATAAAAGTATAAAAAGTGGTATTTATGAATTAACTGGAAAAATTTCATATTTTGATGAAGAAGGAAATTCATATAATGTTGATTCTCCAATATATTTAAATTTAAATGGAGTAAATGAATCGGATATGAATTTAAGTATTGAGGATTTAAAATATAACTCAGAAATGAGCACTGGAAATGATCTTGATATAAGTTTCAATATTGAAAATAAAGGTTTAGTAAATTTTGAGAAAGTTGAAATTAGTTTGGTGTATCCAAATCAAATGATTTCAAAAACACCAAAAAAAATAATATTAAAAGATTTTAAAATGAATGATATAGAAAAATGCGATTTTAAAATTTTGGTAAATGAGAAAACACCATCAGACAATTATGATTTTTTTATAAATATAAATGGATATTTAGATGAATCGGATGAAGTTGCTAATTATACATTTGCTAATTATTTTGGTGTGTTTGTAAAAGGTGCAAGTGAAAAAGGCAGACCTAAATTGATTGTTGATAATTACTCTTTTGATGGTGATAATGTTTTAGCAGGAAAAGAATTCCCATTAACTTTATTTATAAAGAATACAAGTGATGTACAAACTGTTAAGAATATAAAAGTAAGTGTTCAATCATCAGAGAATATTTTTATGCCTGTTAATACATCAAGTTCGTTTTTTATAGATGAAATTTTAACTAATACAACTGTTGAAGAAACAATTGTTTTAAAAACAACTCCTGATGCAAATGTAAAAACTTATAATTTATCTATTAAAATGCAATATGAAGATGCAGAAGGAAATGCTTATGATAGTGAGGGAAATTTATTAAGTGAAACAGATGATTTATCAATATCAGTTTTACAACCAATAAGACTTGAAACATCAGATATAACTATGCCTTTTGAATTTTATATTGGAAGTTCAGCAAATTTAGAAGTGGAATTTTATAATATGGGACGTTCAGCAATGAGTAATATGATGATTAAAACTGAAGGTGATTTTGATATTCAAAATGGTAGTTATTTTAAAGGAGATTTTCAACCTGGCGGCAGCGATTATTTCAGTACAACTATTATTCCATCAAAAGAAGGGCTTTCAGAAGGAAAAATAATATTTTCTTTTGAAGATGCAGTTGGGAATATTACTGAAATTGAAAAGGAATTTGAAATAAATGCAATGGAACAGCAAGAATTTAATGAAGGTGATTTTAATAATCATAATGAAGGTTTTCCAAATGAATTTGATCAGGGGGATATTGAGAAAAAAAGCAAATTACCATATATTTTGTTTATTTCTTTAGCAGCAATTGTTGCATTAATAGTGATTGTAAAAAATAGAAAAAAAAGAAAATTAAAAAAATTAATGGAATTCGATGATATAGATGACTAATAGAGATTTAATGGTAATGGGGCTTAGCAATTTAAAAAGGCGTAAAATGAGAACGTTTTTAACTGTGCTTGGTGTTGTGATTGGAGCAGCTTCTATAATAGTAATGTTGTCATTAGGAATTGGTATGAATAGAAATTTTATGAAAAATATGGAGTCGATGGGAAGTTTGAATGTTATTGATGTATCACCTGAATATCAAAGATATGAAGAACAATCTAGTACTACTTCTGATAAGAAACTTCTTGATGATGAAGCAATAGAAAAATTTAAAAATTTAGAAGATGTTGATGCAGTAATGCCTATTTTAGATAAATATGTAACGATAAAAGCAGGAAGACTTGAATCAAGTATAAGACTATTAGGTATTGATTTAGAGGTAATGGAGGAGTTTGATTTTAAAGTAGGAGAAGGAACTTTACCCACTCAACTCGCTAATAATGAAATAGTTTTTGGTGCGCATATTTCTGAACAATTTTATGATCCAAAATCAAGAAATGGATTTGGGAATAATAAGGTTGATTTAATGAAAGAAAGTCTTAAACTATTTCCTGAAATGAGAGGTAATTCTGATCAAAGGCAAAGAGGAATAAATATTAAAGCTTCAGGAATTTTAGAGCCTGATCAAGGTGAAAAGGACTGGAGTGCATATATGGATATAAATTCACTTGAAAAAATATATGAAGATATTGAAAGAAAAAGTGAAGATAGAAGTAGAAGAAAAGAAAAAGAGGATAAATATCAATCTGTAAAGATTAAGGTAAATGATATTGATAAAGTAGCTGATGTTTCTAAAAAAATTAATGATATGGGATATAGAGCATGGTCTTTAAACGATATGCTTGATGGAATGAAAAAAACATATGCTGGCATTCAAGCTATTCTAGGAGGAATAGGTGGGGTATCATTATTTGTTGCTGCAATTGGTATAACAAATACTATGGTAATGTCCATTTACGAAAGAACTAAAGAAATAGGTATTATGAAAGTAATTGGTGCAGAACTTAAAGATATAAAAAAACTTTTTTTATTTGAAGCTGCTATGATTGGATGCCTTGGTGGAATCGTTGGAATGGTAATTAGTTTTTTAATAAGTCAAATTATAAATAAAGTTGCAGCCTCATTTATGGGTGGTGGTATGGGCATGGGAATAGAAGAAATTTCATATATTCCAGTATGGCTTTATTTATCAGCATTAGGATTTTCAACTTTTGTTGGCGTATTAGCTGGATATTATCCAGCAGTAAAAGCAATGAAATTAAGTGTACTAGAAGCAATTCGAACTGAATAATATATAATAAAAAATGAAATGTTTTAAAAAGGCATTTCATTTTTTAATTAGTTCAATAATTATTAAATTATTGGGTATAGATAAACGTAAGGTAATTTAGGAGCTAGCTATACAAAAGTCAAGAAATAATTTAATGATTTTTTATTTTCTTAATTATTAAAAAATTGCATAACAAAACAAGAGACGTTTATCTCTTAAATTGTAAATTATATTTTATTAATAATCATAACTATATTTAGTACCTGTATGTAAAAGTGAAAATATTAAATTTGTCATATTTTTAGTTACATGACAAATTGCAGAGTTATGATGTTTTCCTTGGCTTCGTTTTTTTAGATATTTTTGCCTGAACTTATTATCTTTAACATTGGGATTTATGCATGCAAATTTTGTTGATGTAAAAATGGCAGTTCTTAGATACTTAGAACCACGTTTTGAGATAGTTACGCGCTTAGCTTTAAATTTGCCGGATTCGTATACAATTGGATCTAAACCAGTATAGGCTACTAATGCACTTGGAGAATTAAAACGGTTAATATCACCAATTTCTCCAATGATTAAGCCAGCTGTTATTGGACCAACTCCTGGAATGGTTAATATATTAGAAAAATGTTCTGTGACAAGAGTTTCAATTTCTTTTTCTAACTCATTCATTTGTTTTGCATAATGATTGATATCACTAATTGTATTATTTATTAAGAAAGTATTAGATCTAGAAACCTGGCCTATTGTATTCTTAGCAATCTTTTTAATATGATTAGCAGCTATGAATCTATCGCTTTTTATTGCAAGTATGCTAACTAAGGTATTAGTATGCATTTTAGCAATTTTAGCAGTAGTCGAATAATTGTAAAAAAGTTTATAAACCCATTTAGATTGGTGATTGTAGGATTTTTTAAACTCAGGGAAAGTAATGTCTAAAAGACGTGCCCACTCTGTTTTAGCTTTAATTAGGCGAGATTGAATATCTAATCTTGCTCTAGATAGTGATTTTATCTCATTAAAGGTGTATAATGATGGAGTATAGGAATTGAGACGTTTTAAATTAAACTCCACGTATCTGCATATAGCTAAAGCATCGATTGGATCTGTTTTTGTAAGTCGGACTGATTGAGATTTACGACTATTACTTGTGAGAACTGGATTAATCATGTAGACATTAAAGTCACATAACGCTAGAAACTCGCAAATGTTCTTTGAATAAATGCCTGTTTCTTCTATTCCTATATGAACCTCGTGACGAGACTCCGTATGGGAAAGAATTTCCTTGCGGAGTTTTTTAAATCCCTCAAGGTCATTAGTAATAGTAAATGGCTCAGTGATGATTTCACCATAAAGTGAAGTAATAACAGCATCGTGTTTGTCTGATGCTACATCGATACCAATAAATAGCATAAATAGAACCTCCTTAAAATATTGTTACAAATGGTTAGTTCCACAAACTGAATTCGAATAACCTTGTAAATAAAACGTTAATCGTTAACCAGCTAATTAATTTTAAAGAAATCAGTTGTGGTTATATCCTCCTAAAAACAGTCAAGCTGTAAGGTAAATATGAAACAATCCACAACTGTAACTAATAATATTATAAAGGATAATATTAATAAATTAAAAGTATAAAAGAGAAAATAGAAAGGAGAGTTATACTAAATTAATATATATTTAGTATACAAGGGGTAAATGAGTGATAATTTAAGTAAAAAAATTGTTTTAATTATATTATTGATTATTGTTTCGGTTATTCCAGCAACTAAATTCCCAAGAATTATTTTATTTTCATTTTGCATTAAATATTTTTGCATTTTTTCATTTTCTTTTACTCGTTCATCAACACGTTTCTCCAAATTTTCATTAAGTTCTCGTAATTTATTTTCTGCATTTATAATTTCAGTAATATTTCTGCCTTGTGGAATAAGTAAAAGCATTTTTCCATTACTATCATAAACTGGTTTTATAACTGTAGCAAAATAATTTTTTTCTCCTTCTTTACTATAATGAACTACATTAATATTACTAAATATACCATTTAAACTATCAAATATTGCTTGTTTTATTTGTTCTTGTAATTCTTTTGAATGAGACCACCAAACAGTATTCCAAAAATACTTACCTATTACTTCTTCTTCTTTTAAATCAGCATATTCAAGTGCTAAATGATTTACACGTAAAACTTTTCCTTCTAAATCTAAAATTGCAATAAAATCAACACTTTGATTAAATATAGCTTCAAATTTATTTTCTATTTTTTCCTTTTCAATTCTATTTTTATTAGAAATATAATTATTTGCAATTTCAATAAATATAAACATACTTAATATAAATAAAATTATAAGTGCTATTGCAATTTTTTGTGAATTACTTTCAACATCATGATATATGATTTTATCGGTTGTAGTTACAAATATTGCCCAAAATGTATTTTCAATTTCAATATTTTGAAAAACGCCATAATTCTCAATAATTTTATTATTTTCTTTCGTCTGATAATTAATTCTTCCACTCTCTTTATTTAACATTTTCCCAATAACATTTTGATGATTTTGATAATTTTCAGTTTCAATAACGTAGTTTATATTACTTCCAATCAATTCTAATTCATTATCAAATAAAATATTTCCATTTTCACTTATTAATTTAAATTGCATATTTTTGTTTGCTCTATTAATAATAAAATTTTCAGATAAATTCTCAGCAGTAATTAATGAAGTTAGTTCACCATCATAAGAATTTCCATCAAAGACAGGAACAGCATAAGCTATAGCATAATACCCTTGAAGTGTTCTAAACACTTCACTAACAACCGGTTTCTGGTTCTTAATAACATATGCATTATGAGGCTGTTTTGAAACATCTAATCCAATAACGCTATTATTTTCTGGGTATGTATATATAATTCTTCCGTTTTTATCAATTCTAGTAATACCTGATAATTCAGTTTTATGAGAATTATAAAAATTTTTTAGTATTTTTTCAGATTTCTTACTATTAAAATTTATAATATCCTCATCACTAGCTAAAAAATTCAATGTATATTTTAGCTGTTTAAAATACATATCAACAGTTTTAAGAATTTCTTCTGAAATAATTTCTTCTTCAATATAAACACGTTCAATTAGATTTCTTTTATTATCTTCATTAATATTTAAAAACAAAAAAAATGCTATTATAAAAAATAATATTGGAAATAAGATTTTATATTTTGATTTCATCTAACCACCTCTTATTTTCATAAACATTTAAATTATTCTATATCTTATCAAGATAGTTTCGATAAAATACTTCTTCAACATCCTCTTTTTCTAATGGTTTACTAAAATAATATCCTTGAATATTATCACATTTTCCAACTCTTAATTTTTTTACATCCTCATATTCTTCAATTCCTTCTGCTACCACTTCAAGATTCAAACTATGCATAACCATTATTAAGCTATCCAAAGTACTAATATTTTCCATATTTAAAAATTCCATACTTAAAGAACGATCAAATTTGACTTTATCAATAGGTAAAAATGTTAAATAACTTATAGATGAATAACCAGTTCCAAAATCATCAATAGAAATTTTTATATTTTCATTTCTAAGTTTATTAACAAATTCAAGAGCTAATTCTTTATTATCTAAAAATACATTTTCAGTAATTTCAATTTCAATAAATTTAGGATCAATATCATATTTATTTAATATTTCCATTAAAAAATCAAAATAAAACATATCATAAAGTTGATTCGCTGAAAAATTAATTGATACAGGTTTTATAGGGTATCCTTTTTCTTTCCAATAATATAATTGTTTTATTACATGATTAGTAACAATTCTACCAATTTTAATAATCATTCCACTCTCTTCAGCGATAGGAATAAATTTAGCAGGCGAAATCATATGTTCCTTTAATCTTATCAAAGCTTCAAAAGCAATTATTTCACCTGTAAAAATATTGATTTGAGGCTGGTAAAGCATTTTAAAACCACTATTTTCAATTGCTTCAGAAAGAAGATTTTCAATTTCAATATTCTCATTTAATTTATCACGCATTGATTTATTAAATACTTCATGCTTATCTTTTCCTTTAGATTTTGCAGAGTAAAGAGCTAAATCCGCATTCATTATTAATTCATTAATATCTATACTATCATCTGGGAAAAAAGTAATTCCCATGCTGAATTTTATTTCAATTTCATTTTTATCAACTATAAATTTATCATCTAAACTAGAACGAATGTATAATATAAATTCATTTAATTCTTTCATATTTTGGCATTTAGTCAAAACTAAAAATTCATCTCCACCAAATCTTGATATAAATATATTTTCATTAGATATTTCAATTAATCTTTTAGAAAATTCTCGTAAAATAATATCCCCAAATACATGCCCCAAACTGTCATTAATAGCTTTAAAATTATCTAAATCTAATAATATTACAGCACCTTTGTAATTTTTATTTAATACATAACTTAATTTTTCTATAAATTTTCTTCTATTAGGAAGTTCTGTCAATGCATCATGATATGCTAAATAATTAATATATTCCTTTTGCTCACTTATTTCACTAATTTGAGCAATTAATTCTTCTTCTGTTACTTGTAACAATTCATTTTTTTTAGTAATTTCAGTATTAGACTTGCTAATTTGTTCAAAATATTTCTGAATTTTTTCAATTAGATTATTTATAGATAAAGCTACATATTCAAACGGATTTTCGTTAGACAAAGTTAATTTATGATATGATTTTTTTTCAATATCAATATCATTTATTTCTTTATTTAATTGATAAATGCTATCATTTAATTCAGAAAAATTTTCATACATATAATCTAGTGATTTTATAATAATAGCAACTTCATTTTTACTTGATCTATATTTTTCAAAGTTATAATTATTATATGAATCAAATTTAAAATTAGCCATATTTTCAATTTCAGATGAAATTTCAAAAATAGGTTTTGAAATATTTTTTGAAACTAAAATAATAAGTATTACAATTATTAATAATATTAAAATATAAATAAAAACTAATATTCTCATCATTTGATTTGATTCATTTAAAATTTCATTTTTTTCTTCTACTGAAATATATTTCCAATCACTATGTGGTGAAACAAAAATATTAATAATTTTCTTACTACCATCTAACATTACTTCATATGACTCATTTGAAATATCAAATGTTTTTACTTTAGTTAAATTTACTTCCTCAATATTTTTTAGAATCCATTCTTTATGTTTAGGACTAACTATAATATTGTTATCCTCATCTAAAACTACCACATATCCCAATTCATTTATTTTTAAAGAATTAATACTTTCTGTTAAATCATTAAGATTTACTGCAACACCAATAACTCCATTTTTATTTTTTGAAGTTTTAATTTTTTTAGAAAAACTTAAAACTAAATCTTCTGTGACTTTTGTTAAATATGGTTTAGATATTCTAACTCCATCAGAATCAATTGTGTTTTCATACCACGGTCTAATACGTGGATCATAATTATTTTTGGGTAAAAATTTTGGATATTCAATATATCCTCCATCTTCCATACCTAAAAATAAAAAATTTATATTTTCATGTGTTTCTTTAAAAGATCCAAAATAATTTGATATACTCTTTTCATATTCCGAATCTAAATCTTCATAATTTTCAGATTCATAATTAATATAAGAATTTATATTTCCATTTATACCAATAATTCTATCATCTATTGCTAACATATTAACATCTTCTTTTATTCTTTTAATAATAGAATCATCAACACGTTTCGAAATTTCAAATAAAAGTTGTCGACTTCCTTTAATGCTATTATTATAAAGATAATTTTCAGTATAATTCTTAATATAAATTCCACCAAAAATATACGGAATTACACATCCCATAGTTATTAATAATATAAATTTATTTTTAATTGATAAATTTTTAAACATTTATTCACCTTCTCTATTGATTTAAATATTCTTCAAAAACCATACTATTTCCCATAATCTCTTTAGCAATTTTTTCATCACCAATATATCGATAATGCCATGGTTCATAAACATATCCTGTAATATTTTCCTTATCTTTTTTATATCTTAAAATAAATCCATATTTATAACAATTATTAATTAACCACTTAAACTCATCTGTATTTTCAAATTCTTTCCCTAATCCATAATCCATAGATTTACAAGTTACATCAAAAGCTAAACCTGTTTGATGTTCACTTTGACCTGGAATAGCAATAACTTTCTGAGTATCCTCAAGCCCATGACTTTTAACCCTTCTATTAAATATTTTTTCCTGATATTCATAACTTCTATACCCAGAATTAAAATAAAGTTCATATCCATCATTTCTTGCATCTTTAAACATTTCTTCAACTTTCAAAGCAACATGACTTTTAAGCTCCATATATTTAAATTTAGGAACTTGAACTTCTCGCAAATCATCTGGAATATATTTGCTTTCTAAAAAATAATTTTTATTTATTAAAACCATATCATTTTCTAAATTTGGTGATTTTTTTAAGTTTCTAATTTCTTTAAGTTTATTTCTAGTCTTATCATCATAAATTCCTAAATTTACTTCAATTTTAAATATTTCTTGAAATTGAATTAATTTTGATTTTGTATCAGGTCCAAAAGATCCATCAAGAGAAGTATAAAATCCTGCCATTTTTAAACTTTCCTGTAACCAATATACATTCTCATACGTTAATTCAATCTCATCTTTTTTTTCAATTATTTCAGCTACAATATCTTCATCTTTTTCTTTCTTGATTTGACTATCAACAGCCACATCTTTTGAATCAATAATATATACTTTCTCTTCTAATTTCACATCATTATCAATATCAGAACATCCTAAACTAAAGAGAAAAACACCAGTAACAAACATTAACATTAAATACTTCTTAATAATTTCATCTCCATTTACTATATTTTATTATTTATACCAAATCTATTTTCTTTTAAACAATTCTTGATTTTGCTTTTTAAACACTATAATCTAAACTAATTTTATTGCATTATTTTTACAAACAGTAATACACATTCTACATTTAATGCATCTACTATTATCAATTTTCATTTTATTTCCTATTTTTTTTATTAAATCCATTGGGCATGCTTCTATACAATTTCCACACAATGTGCATTTTTCATGATTAATTACTATTTTCATTTTACACCTCTTTGTTATATTTTATTAACATTTCAAATAAAAAGCAAGATAAAGATTTTTCAAATAAAAAAAGCAACCTAAGCTGCTCAATATTGATTACTAAAATATTAATATTCCTATTCTATAAATAATAAATGCTATGATCCAAGCAATAATTAATTGATATGCCACAGAGAAACCTGCCCATTTCAAGATTTTGTTTCTCTTTTTATAGTTCCAATTACAGCTACACAAGGAGTATATAATAGTATAAATACCATAAATGCATATGCACTTACTTGACTAAAAGCTGCACTAAGAGTTGGTAAAAATCCTGAGGCATTCCCTTCAAGGGCTGCTTCAGCTACTGCATCCCCAAGTCCATATATTATTGCCATATTACTAACTACTACTTCCTTTGCAAGTAAACCTGCAATTAATGATAATGAAGCTTGCCAATTTCCAAATCCAAGCGGTTTAAATATTGGGCTTATCATTTTACCTATTGCAGCTCCAAAACTTTCATTAATCCCAACTGCTCCTGTTATATTATATCCTAAAATAAACCATACAACTACTGAAGCCACAAATATTACAGTACCAGCTTTTGTTATATAATCTTTTACTCTAAGCCATAATTTTAATAAAACATTTTTAATTGAAGGCATTCTATAAGTTGGTAATTCCATTAGGAATGGAGAAGGTTCACTTTTAAATAATGTTTTCTTAAAAATAAACGCCATTATTATTGCCATTACAAATCCTAAAATATAAAGTGAAAAAGTAACTAAAGCTTCATTACCCGGAAAAAATGCTGTTGATAATAAAACATATACAGGTAATCTTGCCCCACATGACATAAAAGGATTTATAAGTATTGCAATCATTCTATCTTTTTCATTTTCTAAAGTACGCGTTGCTATAATAGCTGGTACATTACATCCAAAACCCATAATCATTGGTATAAAAGCTTTCCCACTTAATCCAATTTTTCTCATTGCTTTATCTAATATAAACGCAACTCTTGCCATATATCCAGTATCTTCAAGTAGAGAAATAGCTAAAAATAAGAAAATAATATTTGGTAAAAACATTAATACTCCACCTACACCACCAATAATTCCATCTATAATTAATGATTGAAGCCATTCTGCTGCTCCAACACCTATTAAAAAACTTCCTACAATCGGTTGAACAACATCTGCAACAAATCCATCTAATAAATCCATAAATATTCCGCCAACATTAAAAGTTAACCAAAATGTTAAGTACATAATCATTCCAAATATCGGCAGACCAAACAATTTATTTGTAAGTACTCTATCAATTTTGTCCGATGCTGTAAATTCATTAAATTTTCTCTTTGTTTCAAGACACTTATTAACAATTGAACCAATTCTTTTATATTTTTCTTCAACTAATTTATCTTCAAGTTCTTCATTTCTTGAATCAATTCTTAAATTTATTTTTTCACTAATTTCCTTATCAGATTCTATTAATTTTAATGCCATCCATCTATTTGGATATTTTGAATCTATCAAATTCAATTTTTCAATTTTGTTAAATAATTCACTAATTTTATTCTCAATTTCCTTTGAATATTTCCAAGGTTTAGGTTGATATTTATCTTTATTATTATATACTTCCATAACTATTTCTAATAAGTTTTCAATTCCATCTGCTTTTAACGCAGAAATACCAATAACCGGTATCCCTAATTCATCAGATAATTTATCAATAGAAATTCTTTCGTTATTTTTTTCAACCTCATCCATCATGTTTAGTGCTATTATTACTGGTTTCCCCAACTCGATAATTTGAGATGTTAAAAAAAGATTTCTTTCTAAATTTGTTCCATCAACAATATTTACCACAACATCTAATTCATCATCTACTATATAATTTCTAGCAATTCTTTCCTCCATAGAATATGCAGTTAAACTATATGTTCCTGGCAAATCAACTACATCAATTTTTTTATTTAATTTTACTTTCCCGTGTTTTTTTTCAACAGTTACACCTGGCCAATTTCCAACCGAATGATTCGATCCTGTTAAAACATTAAATAGTGTAGTTTTACCACTATTTGGATTTCCCGCTAAAGCAATTGTACATGTACTCATAAATCCTCCTTGTGTTAATGATTATCTTTATCATTGTATTTTTAAAAAAATATTACTCAACTTCTATTAAATTTGCATCAACATGTCTTAAACTTAAATTATAACCTTTTAATTTTATTTCCATCGGATCCCCTAATGGTGCAAATTTTTCGATATAAACTTCTGTCCCATTAACAAATCCCATATCAAATAGTCTACGCTTAAACGAACCTTTTGCATTTACTTTTTTAACAGTAACAATTCTTTTTTTATCTACTTCTTTTAATGTCATAAAAACCTCTTTCTTATATTATTTTAATAACAAACTTATGATAACGATTATCATTCCTATTTTCGTATTAATATTACTCCTTTTGAGAATGATTGTCAATAAATTTGTTTGAAGATTCTCTATTTGTCTGATAAAATAAACAATTATAATATATATTCTCAGAAAGGAGCATCTATGCAAAATTTTATTCCGTTTATCTCATATGTATTTGTTGTAACTTTTACACCTGGACCGAATAATATTATGTCTATGGTAAATGCTACTAAATATGGATATAAAAAAACTCTTAATTTTATGTTTGGTGTTTTTACAGGTTTTTTTATATTACTTTTAATAAGTAGCTATTCTAATCTTTTTTTATACAAATACATTCCTAAAATTGAACCTTTTATGAAAATTATTGGTGGGGTTTATATGCTATACCTTGCCTATATTATTGTAAAACCAACACATAATCATGGAAAAGAACTTATAAAAACAAATACTTTTAAAACAGGAGTAACGCTTCAATTTGTAAATGTTAAAGCAATTCTTTATTGTATTACAATAATGGGTACTTTTATTATTCCTAATTATGAATCAAAATTAGTATTTATATTTTTTTCATTTTTACTTGCATTTATAGGTTTTATTTCTCTAAATTGTTGGGCATTCTTTGGAAATTTTTTTAATAAATTAATTAAAAAATATGAAAAACCATTTAATACCATTATGGCATTACTTTTAGTATATAGCGCTCTTTTAGTATCTGGAGTGATATAATGAAAAAAATAATAGTTCCATTAATAGTTATATTATATTTTATAATAATAATTTTTAATCCTTTTCAATCCAATGATTATACAATTTCGACAGTTGAAAAAGTTTTTGATGGAGATACAATTTACGTAAATATTGAAAATGAAAATTATGTTATAAGATTAACTGGAATTAATACTCCGGAAGTAAAAGGAAAGTATATTAAAGAAAACGAGTATTTTGGACCTGAAGCCTCAAAATTTCTAAAAGATTTGTTACCTACAGGTACAATAGTTTATTTAGAAAGTGATATTGACGATAAAGACAAATATGATCGACTTTTAAGATATGTATATCTTAAACCAGATGGTAAAATGGTAAATGAAATTTTACTTGAAAAAGGCTATGCTGAAGTAATGAATATTGAACCTAATATTAAATACTCAAATAGATTTAAAGAATTAGAAGAAAAAGCAAAAGAAAAAAATATTGGAAAATGGAAAAGATATAGCAATTAATTATTAGCTATATCTTTTATTTTTTTCATATATTCGCTTGATTTTTTTTCATGTCCATTATTTGAGCTTTTATAATATATTTTATCAATAAAATTAGTAGGTAAATACTGTTGAGAAACATAATTGTTTTCATATTCATGTGGGTACTTATATCGTTTTTCATCTTTAAATTTACTATTATTTTTTCTTTCAATTGATGAAGCAGTTCCATCTTTTAAATGATATGGAATATTATCTAAGTTTTTATTCTCAACATCAAATAAAGCTTTTTTTATACCTATATAAGTAGAATTTGATTTTGGTGCCGTCGCTACATATACAGCTGCTTGAGCAAGTATTATTCTAGCCTCTGGCATACCTATTTTAGTAACAGCATCAAAAGCGCTATTAGCAACTATAAGTGCCATTGGATCAGCATTGCCTACATCTTCAGATGCTTGAATTAAAATTCTTCTTGCAATAAATTTAGGATCTTCTCCTGCATATATCATTCTTGCAAGATAATGAAGAGTTGCATCCGGATCGCTTCCTCTCATACTTTTAATAAAAGCCGAAATAGTATCATAATGTTCATCACCGTTTTTATCAAATTTAATATTTCTGTTTTGCACGCAACTATTAATATCTTCAATCTCTATATTTACAACATCTTTATACGATTCATTTGATAAAATTGCAATTTCAAGAGTATTTAACGCTCTTCTGGCATCGCCATTTGAAATATCAGCTAAATGATTTATCACATCATCATTAATTTTAATATTTGAATTTTTAATATATTCATCATTTTGAAGAGTTTTTTTAATAATTTCTGCAATTTCATTTTTTTTAAGCGCTTCTAATTTAAATATCATAGATCTAGAAATAAGTGCATTATTCACTTCATAATAAGGATTTTCCGTGGTAGCTCCAATTAAAGTTACAGTTCCATTTTCAACATAAGGTAAAAGTGCATCTTGCTGACTTTTATTAAATCTATGAATTTCATCTATAAAAAGAATTGTCTTTAAATTATTCATAGTCAAATTGTTCTCTGCAATTTTGAAAACTTCCCTTAAATCCTTTACTCCTGATGTTACAGCATTAAGAATTTGAAAATCAGATTCTGTAGAATTTGCTATAATTCGCGCAAGTGAAGTTTTTCCTGTTCCAGGTGGTCCATGAAAAATAATAGAATTTATTTTATCTGCTTTTATCAACCTATAAAGTAATTTTCCTTCACTTAAAATATTTTCCTGCCCAACAAAATCTTCAATTTTTTTAGGTTTCATTCTTTCAGCCAATGGCTCATTCTTTTTTTTGTTTTCTTCATTTATCATGCTAAAAATATTCAATTTATTCACCCTTATATTCATTTTCAATTTATTTACTTATTATTTTTAATATATCAAGATATAAATGTAATTCCATTTTTTCCTTCAGTTTTTGATCTATATAAAGCTTTATCAGCTTTTAATAATAATTCATTTTTTGACATTCCATAAATAAATTCAGTTATTCCTACACTAATAGTCTTATTTATTTCAATATCAAGATCAGATTTAGAAAACTCATTTCTTATTTTATTAATTTTATCAATCAATTCATTATACTCACCAAAGAAAATTAACCCAAATTCATCTCCACCCCATCTTGAAAAAATATGAGGTCTAGGAAACTGTGTAATTGCAATTGATGAGAATTCAATAATTAAGCTATCACCTTTTAAATGCCCATATTCATCATTAACTTTTTTTAAATTATCAATATCTATTAAAACAATAAATATAATCTCTTCTTTCTTTACAGTAAATATTTTTTTGAATTCAACATCAAAAAATCTTCTATTTGATATATTAGTCAAATTATCAAAATTTACATGTTTATTTAATTCGAAATTAGCTTTTTCAAGCTCCAAGCTTATACGTTCAACTTTTTGCTTTTCTACTCTAAAAGATTTTTCAAATTGTCTTATAAAATAATATGATGCAATTAAATTAATCGGAACATGAATCACTCTATCTAAAAAAATTGCACTTTGATCATAACTTTTCATAATTTCAGGAAAATTATATTCTAAATAAAATAAAATTATAAATACTGATATTAACGCTATAATTAAAAAATTTCGCTTAATATCTATGAATAAATAAGTACTAAATATCATTAACAAAAAAACATATCCAATAATACTATTAACACCACAGCCAGAATTGTACCATCCATAAGGCAAAACGACAATTATAATAAATAAAAAATAGTAAAAACTAATTTTTTCTAAATTTTTACTTTTTAAAATAATTAAATTTAATATTATTAAAATTATCCATTTTATATCCATAGAAAACGGCAATCCAACAAAATAATTGCCAATAATATTTACAAAGGATAGCACCAGTATTCCTGATATTACTAATTTGAACATTCTTTTTTTAATCATATTAACTCCTATATATAAAAAAATGATAAATTAACTACTCTTATTTTATCATTTTTTATATATTTTAACAATGTGATTAAAATTTTATTAAATATAATTTTTTTCAATATATTCTGAAGTATAAAGTTTTAAAAGAGCACCATAATCAACTTTAAATTTAATAGTATCACCAACTTTATAATCTTTATTTGTATTTTCTAGATTAAGAAGTAAATGATCTGAACTAGCACCTAATATTTCAATTTTGCTGTCTATTGGTTCTAATCCATCATAATTAACATCTTGTTGTCCAACTGCAAGAATTGCCCTTAAAATAAAACCTTGATCTTTAAAACTAGGTTTATTTCCAAAAGCATCCATTCCAATTTCACCAATTGGCACTGAACCTTTAGTTTTAAGTTCTACAATTTCTGCTTCTAAAACAAATACATCATCAAATGTTCCTTCAATATCATTTCCGTAAGCAGTTTCTCTTCCAAGTAAAATTGCCTCTCCTAAACGCAAATTATTTATTTTAGATGGCATTTTATTATTACCAAATAAATATATTGAACTTGAATTTCCACCTGAAATAATTTCTAAATTTAAATTATATTTACTTTCTAATTCCTCGCTTATTTGACTAAGCTGACCTAAATTATTTTCACTTGGAATTATTCCGCCATAACAAGTTAAATTAACACCAAAACCTATAATTTTTATATTATTTAATTTAATTATTTCATTTACAGCTTCATCAATATTCTCAGGTAATATTCCTTCTCGTAAATCGCCTAAATCAATCATTACAAGAATTTCATGTGTTTTTTCTTGTTTTTTTGCTTCTTCATTTAATTTTTTAATAGTTTCAAGTTCACTATTAAATGAAATATCTGCATATTTAACAATGTCACTTACCTCAGATTGCATTGGTATTCTTATCAATACTTTCGGTGCGTCAACATCCTTCATTTTGATTAAATTTTGAATTCTTGAATCAGCTAAATATTTTACTCCAGCCTCAACTTGTTTTTTTGCCAAAATCTTATCTCCACAAAAACATTTTGTTACAGACATCAAATCAATATTATTATTTTTTGACATATCAACAAAGAAAGATGTATTTTTATAAAATTTATCTAAATCAATATTTAATCTTGGATACATTTTATTATTCCTCCTTGAAAAAAAGTTGGGATATACCCAACTTAATTTATTTTTAAACTTTTTTTAAGTAAAACTAATGCAGCATTTTTATATTCTTTTGATAAAACTCCTAATGAAGCCATAATATAATCATTATCAATTAATATTTGTGCTTCCTTGTTAGGAAGTAACTTATCACCTTTATTCGACATTGCAATTTCTTTCAAAATTTGAATTCTATTTGGGAGTCTAGTAAGTGCTCCACCTGTTCCTAGTATATATTTCACACTAGTTAAATCTTTACCTTCAGCTAAAGTTTTCTTACCACCATTAGCAAATAAATCTCTAAATCCACCTGCGTGTCTATGAGACGAAATAAGTGTTGCTTCAAGAGTAAGTCTTTCCACAAATTTCTTTTCAATATCAGTTTCAGGTATAGGTTTATATGTTTTTATTGCTTCCTCAAATTCATCATTAGAAATATCCAATAATGCCATCAATTTTTTTGCGCCTACAAGTTCTACAATGTTTTCCATATTTACATAAACTCCAAGATCGCCTTCAACAGTTCGTTTAGCAACTGGTTCTGGTGACAAAAGGATATTACTTATTTCTTCGCTACCTTCAGTAACTGAATGTATATCGGTAGTTGCTCCACCAACATCTATAGTAATAATATCTCCGATATCATCTTTTAAAAGTTTTGAAGCTTCCATTACAGCACCAGGAGTTGGAATAATATTTCCATTTACTAGTTCTTTTATTCTTTCCATTCCAGGAGCATGAATAATATGTTCTTCAAAAACATCTTGAATTACTTTTCTAGCAGGCTCAACATTAATAGTATCAATAACTGGATAAACATTTTCAACTATATAAAGATATTCACCTTTACTAGCCTCTTCAAATATTAATTTTATTTCTTCTTGATTTTCAATATTACCCGCATATATTACAGGAACATCAATATCCAAATTTGCAATAACTTCAGCATTATAGAGAGCAGTATCACGCTCTCCATAATTAACTCCTCCTGCAATTAAAATAATATTCGGTTTAATTTCTAATATTCTTTTAATATCAGTTCTTCTTAATCTACCTGAAGTCACCATGTGTAAATTAGCTCCTGCTCCTAAAGCAGCTTCCTTAGCAGCTTTAACAGTCATATCATAAACAAGACCATGAACTGTCATTTTAAGTCCACCTGCCGCTGAACTTGTCGCCAATAACTTATCATATTCAATCAAATCCGCATCAAGACGATTTTTCATATCATTAATAGCATTATTTAAACCAATGTTTACATCACCTTCTGTAACAGAAGTTGGTGCCTGTCCTTGAGATATAAATTTAGGATTTTCAGTATGAATGTCATTAAATGCATTAACAACAGTAGTAGTACTTCCAATTTCTGCAACTAAACAATCAAACTTCATAATCACCTCTTATTTTTCTCTTCTTCTCAATTCTTCTACAATAAATGTAGCAACATTAACACCATGAGACTCTCTACCAAAACCTGCATCAATTCCTTGCTCTACAGCAATTTCAGGTGTTACTTGAGTTCCACCAGCACAAATAATAACTTTATCTCTAATACCTTTTTCAATAGCTGTTTCATGTAATCTTTTCATTAATTTATAATGAATATCATCATGAGAAATAATAGTTGATCCTAAAATTACATCTGCATTCTCTTCAATTGCAGCATCAATTATTTTCTCAACTTTTACTGAAGTTCCTAAATAAACAACCTCAATACCATATTTTTCAATTCCGCCATGTTTAATATCAATTACTTCTCTTAAACCTACTGAATGCTCATCTTCACCTAAAGTACCAGCTACAACTTTAATAGGTCTATCTTTAACAAACTCTCTAATTTCATCATAATCAAGTAATATAGGCTCTGGTGGAATCTCAAGTTTATCTAAATCAACTTCGAAATCTAAAACACCTTTAACCTGAACTCTAGATCCTTCAGTAGGATGCAATACTTCAATATGGATTACTTCTGGATCTTTTAAATTCATATGTTTTGCAAATTCTAAAGCAGCATATTTTGCATGTCTTTTATCAGTTGGCAAGAATAAGTCAACTTGAACTACCCCATCGCCTAACCATTGAACTTCTGGTTTAATAATGCTTGAATTTCTATACTTTTTACTATCTTCCATTCTTTTATAAACATTATCTTCCTCATCTAATTCATCAATAAATTGAATTAATTCTCTGTTTTCTAAAGAACATCCTCCAATTAATCCTGATGGATTATCAACAAATTTTTCATCATATTGACCAACATTATTGTTTCCAAAGTGAGCAGTAACAGGAGCCATATAATCTTCGTCTCTTTCATATACTGTTCCAGCAGCTAAACCACCGTGAATATCTCTTGCAATTCCGTCACCATTTCTTTCAGGATATTTACCAGAATCAACAAAGAATCCTTTTTGAACAGCTTCAAAGAATCCACCAACTTCAATTATCTCTTCAAGATATAATACAGCTCTTTCTTGAATCTCTCTTTTTTCTTCAACTAAATAACCATCTTTCTTAAGTTCAACCATGTCCATTAATGAATCTAAACTAACTAGAGTTTGTTTAGCATTATCACATGCTTCAATATTATAAATATGCCATGGAACATTTCTTCCTTCATCAGGAGTAATTGTAGATTGAATATCAGCTGATGTCAATCTTGATACAAGCATATTAAGAACATGAGTAACAGTAGCTTCTCTTGAAGAAGAAGTAATATATTTTGTATTTTGTTGTGCTCTCATTTTATATTCAGTAAAATATTCTCTTAAAGCAACAGCATAAGGTAAATCAAATTTTAATGCTGGAGCTGGAGCTGCTGTTGGAGGTACTGTAGATAAACAAATATTTTCTTTTTTCATTCCAACTTTTGCTGAGAAAATTGAATTTAATGCATGTTGAACCATTAATTCAGGCATTACTTTCCAAGCTTCTCTTGCAGTTGCATTTGCATTATGAGCTCCATCAATTTGTGCCATATCAGCCCATGCCATAACTTTTTTAGCTTCAGCTGCATCAACAAATGATCTAACCATATTAATATTTCTATATAAAACATTATATTGTGGATCTTGATGAGCACCATTTACGCCTTCTTCAGCAAACATAACAGCAATATCTGGTCCAGCTTCACCTGATACATAAGAGTGATAATTGATTTTACGACCAACTTCATCCTCAATAATATCTAACGCTTTTCTATGTGCTCTAACTTGTTTTCTTGATACTGGTATTCCACCAATTCCTTGTGGTGTACCTTCTATTAATTGATCCATATGAGATTGTCCAGCAGTTCTAATAACCATTATATGATCAGCACCATGCCATGCACTCATTCTCATTCTTCTAATATCATCTTCAAATCTTCCAGAAGCAATTTCTGTAGTAATAACTTCTTGTGGCTGAGGATCTAAACCATTAAAATAATCACTTGCAGGTATTCCAATACTATTTTTTAAATTTGTTGAACAATTTTTATATTCAAATGGTCCTATTTGTTGTGTTCCAACTTGATCTCTCCATACCCATCCTCTTCTTTTAGGTGCATAATTTTCAAGATCCTTAAGTAATTCAACAACATCTAATTTTTCATTTACTTTTAAATTCATTATTTTTCACCTCTTTTGTTGAAATAATCTAAAACAAAATCCCAGTGTTTGCCGTCAAGTAATTCTAAACCAGCATCTCTAACTGCCATGTTTTTTTCCTTAGAAACTACATAAACAACATGTCCAGCACCTTTTCCAATTAACCCTCTATCTAATACCATTTCAACTAACGGCTTTGCTTCAAGAGAAGAGAATCCCATTCTTATTAAAACTGATCTCTCAATTGAAGGAGTTGTATGAGTTCTTGCTAAATCTATCATTGGATCTACAATTTCTCCTGATAATTTCCAAAATTTATTCTTTAATTCTTCATCAGATAAATTTTTAATATGATTTCTTCTTAAAAGAAAATCATCATCTCTTTCTAATAATTTTTTCAAAGTTATCCCTCCACTATTTTAATATTATTTTCTTTTAAATAATCAAGTACAAATTCTCTTGATTCATTAATTTCATCAACTAAATAATTAACATCTTTTTCATTAATACTTTCTACACTTTCTAATGTTTTAGAAAGGTAAGATTTCTTAATTCTTATCATATCAAGATCCTTAGCCTTTATCATGCCAGGGCTTTCTGGAAAAATAATATTTACGCCTGGAACCTGTTCTTCAGGATTTCCAAATCTAATATCAATACCATTATTTCTTGCAAATGATAATTGAGGTTGAATATGTTTTCCAGCTCCAGTATATTCAGTTTCTTGAACTACAACTATTTCATCTTCATTCATCTCTCTTGCAACACTAAATGCTGCAGCTAAAGATACACTTCCTGCAGGTCCTCTTTCAAAACCCTCAACTTGAGCCATTGCTTCACACATATAGAAAACCTCACCTTGAGAAACAGTAACATATCTATCCATATATCTTAAAGCTCTTGCAGCAGATCTTGGTACATCAGAACGGTCAGGAGTTGTTGCAAATGGAATACCAAATCCAGTATGTCCAGTTGTAAATGATTTTTTATTAAACTGCTTATCGCTAGCCATATGAAGACCTTTTAAATCAACACTTGCTCCAATAATTTTAACATTTTCTGCTCCAGCTTTTTCTAACCCTCTTGCAGTACCAGTTAAATTTCCTCCACCTGCATTTGTACAAATTACAGCATCCGGATCTTTTCCAATCATTTCTCTCATTTGCATTGCAATTTCATAACCTAAAGTTTCGACACCAGCAATACCAAACGGAGTATATAATGATGCATTAAAATATCCAGTTTCTTCAAGAAGTTGCAAGAAAGAATAGAAAAGTTCAGGACCAACAGAAAGTTGAATTACTTCTGCTCCATAAGCCTCACATTTTCTAGCTTTTTCTATTATTTCAGGCTGTCCTTTATGCTCTGAATCATAGCACTCTTGAACAATTATACATTTAAGTCCATGTATTGCAGCTTGAGAAGCAACAGCTGCTCCATAATTTCCACTAGTAGCTGCTATAACACCTTTAAATCCATGTTTCTTAGCATGATATACTGCATTTGCAGCTCTTCTTGCTTTAAAACTTCCAGATGGATTTGCAGCTTCATCTTTAACAAATATTCTAGCACCTTTTCCGTCTTCAGAAAATTTTCTAGCTAATTTCGTTAAATTTTTCATTTCATATATTTTTGTTTCACCTACACCACTACTTTTTTGGATATTAATCATTTCTTCTAATGTATATCCTACTTTTTTCATCATATCTTCATAATCAAAAGCAATTGAACCACTTTCAAATTGAGAGTAATCAATTCCAACAGCTTTTTTCATAATTTCATTTTTTCTACTCATTACAGCTTCATAACTATTACCCATCATTATTCACCATCCTCAAATAAAATTTTTCTAAGTTTAGGCCCAATTTCCAATAATTCAGGTATATTGTCACCAAATGAGTGTCTATAAGTTGGATTTATTTCAGCTAAATTGCCTTCTACAATTCTTCCCGTCATAGTTTTTACTTCTACTAAATCTCCTATTTCAGCATCAGATAATACATAACCTTTTACCCATAGTTCAAGAGGAACATTTTTTGTATCTTCTGGAACTTGAGGAGCTCTCTCTTCAGAAGTTAAAACAATTGAATGAATTTTAACCCATTGTCCTTTAATAGCTTTCATTAAATCATCTCCTACTTATTAATTCTATCTCTCATATCACCCATTATTGCTCTAGGAACCGGTAAATCTAACATAGTTTTTAATCCTGGATGAGCATTAATAACTTGAGGAATCATATTAACACACATAGCAATAGTTCCAAGACCACCATCTACTTCAGGTTTAATTGACATATTTACTTCTGGGCTTCCTTTTAATACAATATAATCTCCTGTGTGAGTTCCTTCCATTTCTGGCTCAATTTGTTGTGGATGAACCATATCTATTTTAACTTCACCATCAACATAACCTTGTCCAGTCATATTTACACCAGCAACATTTCCAGCAGCAGCAAATCCATATGGTGATGTTCTATCTACAGTTGTTACAATTGGTTTCATTTGTTGTTCAAATTTTTCTACTGGCCATCCAATAGCATCACCAATCATATTAATTGATTCAGCAAATCCAACATGACCTGCTAAAGTTCCATCTTCAACTCCAGCATTAAATTCATCTAAAGTTATTCCTACACCTTGCTCTTCCATAACAGCATGTCCAAATGGAGATAAAGAATTTACTCTTTTAGCTTCTACATGTGTTACATCTGTCATACAACCTGTTAATACAGTAACTAACAAGTCCATTATTAATCCAGGATTTATTCCTGTACCTAATACAGAAACTCCATTAGCCTTTGCAATTTTATCAAGTTCAACTGTAAGTTCTGGCTCTTGTGCTTTTGGATATGCCATTTCTTCTGCAGTTGATATTACATTAATTTTTTGTTCCATTACATATTTTAATTTTGGAAATGCTTTAGCAGTATAAGAATCAGTTGCAACTAAACATATATCAGCTACACCTTCTCTAATAATTTCTTCAACATTAGGATTTATAATTACAGACTTTCTATTGCCTCTTTCAATTCCTAATACATCATACATATCTTTTTCTATACGATCAGGGTGCATATCACAAACAGCAACAATTTCAACACCTTTTTTTGTTGCTAACATTTTAGCCATTCCACTACCCATTGCACCAAATCCCCAAATTGCTACTCTTACATTCTGTTCCATCTTTTAATACACCTCCATAATTTATAACAAACCAATTTCCACTATTAATCTATAATGCATTTATTGTTCCAATAAATTTTAGGGGAATTTCTATGTTTTAGGTCAAAATATGACCATTTCGGGCTATAATAACGTTTTCCTGCAAATTATTTTGCATTAGTTGTGCAAATTTTTTTGCATCACATTATTGA
>JAUCFZ010000078.1 GCA_030377915.1 Clostridiaceae bacterium HSG29 | reverse complement strand
GGATACTCTTTTTGTTGAAGATAGAATAGACGATGAAAAAGCAAAAAGTTTAAAGGAATTTAGAAATAGCGTTGAATCAAAATATATTAAAAAGATTATTAATGATTGTAGCGGAAATATTACTGAAGCTGCTAAAATTTTAAATATTAGTAGAAGACAGTTATATAATAAAATTAATGAGTATAATTTGTAAAACGATTTAGTCTAAGGGGGAGCAATGAAAAAAATATTGTTTATTTCTACAGGTGGTACAATAGTTTCATCAGATAATGGAGAGGGGTTTGAACCGTATTATAATGTTGATAAGTTAATAAACTCAATAAATAAAAATGAAGATTGTATTATTGATGGGATTTTATTGATGAATATTGATAGTTCAAATATGAATCCAAAACATTGGATTGAGATTGCTAAAACAATCGGAGAAAATTATGAAAAATATGATTCTTTTATAGTATCGCATGGAACTGATACTATGGCATATACTTCATCTGCACTTACTTATATGTTAGATGGTTTAGATAAACCTGTTATTATCACTGGTGCGCAACACTCAATAGAAGAAACATATACTGATGCAATTCAAAATTTAAATGATGCTTTACTATTTGCAATGCAAGATATCGCAGGTGTGTATGTATCTTTTGATGGGAAATTAATAAATGGTACGCGTGCAATAAAAATGAAAACTATGAGTTATGATGCGTTCAAAAGTATTAATTATCCCTATGTTGCAAATGTGAAATATGGTGCTATTAGATTTGATGCTAGTTTGAATGATTTAACAAATATAAATCATAAAAAATTTGAACCTTGTTATGAATTAAATTCAGATATATTAATTATAAAATTGTTTCCTGGAATTAAACCGTCAATATTTGATTATGCAATGGATAATTATGATGGTGTAATTATTGAAAGTTTTGGGATTGGTGGCGTTCCATTTAGTGAATTAGATATCCATGATAAAGTAAAACAATTAACTAGTAATGGTATTACAGTAGTAATAACTACTCAATGTTTTGAAGAAGGTGTAGATTTAAGTATTTATCAAGTGGGTAAGAAATTAATGAATAACAATATCATATTTGCTGGTGATATGAATACTGAAGCCATTGTCCCTAAATTAATGTGTTCTATAGGTAGATTTAGATCTTTTGAAGAAAGAAAAGAATATTTTGAAAAACCAGTACAAGACGATATTAAAAGAATTGTGTGAAAAAAATTGCTCATAATCGAAAAAAAGTTCACAAAAACGTTGGAATTTATTACAGTTTGTTAATGAAGTCAACGTTTTCTTTTTGGAATGAAACATGCATTGTAATAAAATTGTAATAATTGTTGATTTATTGGTAGAGTTAGAAAAAAGGAGTGGTTTATTTGTTAGCAAACATTGTTGATTTTTTAAACGGAATTATTTGGAGTATGCCTTTAATTTTTGCATGCTTGGGCGTAGGATTATGGTTTTCAGTAAAATCTAGATTCTTACAGATAAGACATATTAAACATATGGTAAAAATTATGCTTAATAATGAAGATTCGGATGAAGGAGTTTCTTCTTTCCAAGCATTGGCTATTTCAATTTCTGGTCGTGTTGGTACTGGTAATATTGCCGGTGTTGCTACTGCAATAGCTTTAGGTGGACCTGGTGCTATGTTCTGGATGTGGCTAATTGCATTCTTAGGTGCTGGATCTTCATATGTTGAATCAGTATTGGCTCAAATTTACAAAGTTAAACAAGATGGCGAATATCGTGGTGGACCTGCTTACTACATTGAAAAAGGTTTAGGAATTAAATGGTATGCTATTTTATTTGCAATTGCTACTATAGTTGCAACTGGTTTATTATTACCATCTGTACAAGCGAATTCAATTGCATCTGGTATGCATGCAGCATTTAATATCCCTCAATGGGTTACTGGTGTTGGAGTTGCTGGTGTTTTAGCACTTATCATATTTGGTGGAGTTAAGAGAATCGCTAAATTTGCTGAAATTGTTGTTCCATTTATGGCAATAGTTTATATCGTTGTAGCTCTTTATGTAATTATAGCTAATGCTTCTATGATTCCTAGCATGTTTGCTTTAATTTTCAGATCTGCATTTGGTGCTGAACAAGCATTTGCTGGTATCTTTGGTGCTATGGTTAAAATTGGTGTTAAAAGAGGTATTTACTCAAATGAAGCTGCTCAAGGAACTTGTCCTCATGCTGCTGCTGCTGCTGAAGTAGATCACCCTGCATCTCAAGGTTTAGTTCAAGCATTTGGTGTATATATTGATACATTATTTATTTGTACTGCTACTGGATTAATGATATTAATCACTGGTATGTATAATACTGAAGATGGCGCTGGCGGATATATTGTTGAAAACTTACCAGGCGTAGAAATTGGACCTGGATATACTCAAGCTGCTGTTGAATCAGCTATACCTGGATTTGGTGGAGCATTCGTTGCATTTGCATTATTATTCTTTGCATTTACAACATTATTAGCTTATTACTACATGGCAGAAACAAACGTTGCTTATCTTAAAGAAAAGCTTGGTGTTGGTGACTGGACTATGTACGCATTGAAATTTGCGATCATTTTCTCTACTTATTTTGGAACTGTAAAAACTGCTGCATTAGCATGGGGTATTGCAGATATAGGTGTTGGAATGATGGCATGGTTAAATATTATAGCAATAATCTTATTACACAAGCCTGCTTTTGAAGCTTTAAAAGATTACGAAGATCAATTAAAAGCTGGAATAGAAGTACCAGTTTATGATTCAAGTAAATTAGAAGTTAAAGGCGCAGATTATTGGGATGGATACACAGGAAGAAAAAAAGCAATGTAATTTAATAATATTAAGGAAAGGATTCTAATATAGAATCCTTTTTTTTTCGTGTAAAAGCTTGTTAACTAATTGACATAAAAGTGTAAAAATACTATAATTTAGATATTAATTGAATGACAAGGAGAATTATGAAAAAAAAGAATTTTACTTTAATTATAATAGTTATTTTATCTTTTCTTAGTATTGCATGTAGTGATAATAAAATAAACAAAGTTTCTGAAGATGAAAAAGAAATTGAAAATGATATAATTGAATATGTTGATGATATTGAAATTGAAAACGAATTTATCAATATGGGATTTAAAAGAGGAAATATTCTAAAGGTTGCAACTCCATCATTGGAAGGCAATTTTAATCCAGTAGCATATGATTCTGTATATGATTCGTGGATATCTGAAATGGTTTTTGATTCACTTATTGATTTTGATGAAAACGGATTAGCAAACGATAATGGTCTAGCAGAAAGTTTTGAAATATCTGAAGATAAAACTATATATACATTTTATTTGAAAAAAGGTGTTAAATTTCATGATGGAAAAGAATTTACAGCTAAGGATGTTGAATTTACATATTATACTTTGGCTGATCCGTATTATGATTTTTCACGAAATTCTGAAATTTTTGATATTATAGGAGTTAAAGAATATATAAGTGGAGAAATTGACAAAATTAGTGGAATTAATGTGATTGACGATTATACCATTTCTTTTAGAATTAAAGAGCCAAATGTAAAAAAAATTAATGAATTTGCATATGGAATTATGCCAATGCATTATTATTCTTTTAAGAATTTTGAAGAATTTAAATTACTCCTTGATAAACCTATGGGAACAGGAATCATGAAATTTAAGAGATATATTAAAGGAAAAAGCGTAGAACTTATAAAGAATGAAGATTATTTTACAGATAAAGCAAAAGTAGATGGTGTTGAAGTAGAATTAATACCGATAGAATCACATGTATTTACATTGACTTCAGGAGAAGTGGACATATGTAATCCGGAAGCTAATTTGATTAATTATGAAATTATGAAAAATTCAAAAATTGTAAATATTCAAGAATTTATTGATAATTCATTTAGGTGTATTGGCTTTAATCTTAGACTTGAAAAATTTTCAGATAGAAATATAAGGAAGGCACTTGCATATGCCTTAAGATTAGATGATTTTGTTGAAACGCAATGGAAAGGTTTTGCTAGACCTAGTTACTCTCCAATTTCTCCTATATCATGGGCTGCTCCTGATCTTACTGAATTAAATAAGTATGAGTATGATGTTGAAAAAGCTAAAAAAATATTAAGGGATGCTGGTTGGGAAAAAAATGCTGATGGAAAATTAATGAAAAATAATGAGGAATTTATTATTACATGGACTACATATAAAGAGGCAGAATGGTCGCTAAATTTATTAAATACAGCAAAAAATAATTGGGGAGAATTGGGAATTGAAGTTATACCAAATGTTATGGAATTTGATGAAGTGATAAATGAAGTATTCGATAAGCAAAATTTTGAAGTTTTTAATATGAGATGGTCATTGTCTTCTGATCCTGATCCATATGAACTTTTTTATTCTGGGAATGATGAATATGGTAAATTTAATTCTGTTGGGTTTCATAATGATAAAGCTGACAAAATTATTTTAGATGCTAGAAAAGAATATGATAAAGAAAAAAGAGTGGAGTTGTATCAAGAATGGGCAAAGCTTGCAAATGACGAGCTACCGTATATATATGTTTCAATTGGCACAACGATTTGGGGAGTTAATAATAGAGTAAAGAATATAAAGTTGGGACCATATTCAGATTGGGTTTTCAATTTAGATAAAATTGAATTAGAATATTAAGTAGTTTGATTTTTAAATAAATCAAACTATTTTTTTATTGTATAGGAAAGTGCATTGGATATTATATCGGGTGACAAATACATATAAATATTTATGGAAGTGTAATGGCCTATCTAAAACATTCCGCAGGAATTTTTTTTATGAAAATCTACAAAAAAAATATATAATTCTAAGAATTACTCTATATCAATAATACTATTAAAATTATAAAATATAATTATAATAGAATTTACTGTGAGGTGAAATATGGGGCTAAATATTCAAAGTGGATGGATTATTTCGGAAAAAGAATTTAAAAAAGAGTATATTGCTAAATCGGAAGTAATAATGGCGATAGGTAATGGCTATATGGGAAGTAGAGCTACTAATGAGGAGTCATATTATAATCAAACGCGAAATACTTTTGTTGCAGGATCTTTTAATAAAAGTAATGAAGATGAAGTTACTGAATTACCTAATTTTCCTGATATTACTAATATTGAAATTTTTATTGATGGATATCGGTTCACACTGCTTGATGGTGAAATAATTGATTTTGAAAAAAATTTAAATTTAAAAAACGGAAAAATGTTAAGAAAAATTACGTGGCGATCTCCAAATGATAAAATAGTAGATTTTGAATTTATGCGTTTTATTTCATTAAATAATTTACATTTAATTGGTTCTAAAATTAACATTTCAAGTAATGAAAATATCAAAATAAAAATTATTTCTGGTATAAATGGTCAGGTTACTAATTCAGGAGCAATGCATTTTACGGATGGAGTAAAACGAATATTTGATAGTAATATTTTAAGATATACTACAGAAACATTAGAAAGCAAAATAAATGCAATTGTGCAGAGTAGTCATAATATTTTGATTAATGATAAAGATATTGAAATAGCTGCAACAATGAAAATGGATAGAAGAATTGTTAATTTAATATATAATTATGATTTAGAAGCAAATAAAGTTTTTAAATTCGAAAAAATTTCAACTATTCATACTTCACGAGATCTAGAATATGCTAAATGTACATTTGAAGAAATTAAAGAAAAAGCAATTAATGATATTAAAAACTATAAAAGTATGGGTTATGATGTACTATTTAATGAAAGTGAAATAGAGTGGATGAAATATTGGAATGATGTAGATATTAAAATTGATAGCAAAGATATAAAAGATCAATTTGCTATTAGATTTGCACAATATCATTTAAGAATAATGACAAATTTTGAAGATAATAGAATGGGAATAGGTGCAAAAGGTTTAACCGGAGAAGGATATAAAGGCCATTCTTTTTGGGATACTGAAATTTTCATTTTACCTTTCTATATTTATAATTTGCCTGAGATTGCAAGAAATTTACTTGTTTATAGATATAAAACATTAGATGGAGCGCATAATAAAGCAATAGAAAATGGATACAAAGGTGCAATGTTTCCTTGGGAATCAGCCTGGATTTCAGATGATGATGTAACTCCTTTATGGTGTGGAGTAAATGTGGTTACAGGAAAAGCAACTAAAGTTTATTCTGGAATTAAAGAACAACATATTTCTGCTGATATTGTTTATGCAATTTGGTTATATTATACAGTAACAAAAGACAATGATTTTATGGAATTATATGGTTATGAAATGATTTTTGATATTGTATTATTTATTGAAAGTCGTCTAGAATATAATAAAGATATAGATAGATATGAAGTTAATGATGTTATTGGAGCAGATGAATATAAAGAAAGAATAAATAATAATACTTTTACTAATAATATGTTTAAATTTGCAATGAATTTAGGAATCAAATATTATGATGAACTTAAGGAAAATAATGAAGCGCTATTATTAAAAATTAATGAAAAAGTTTTAATTAGTAATAAAATTGAAAGTATTAAAGAAAAATCAAATAAAATATTTATTCCCGAAATGACTAAGGATTTAATTATTCCTCAAGATGATACTTATTTATCAAAAGAAATAATTGATTTAACTAAGTATAAGAATCAAACATATATTGATTCAATTTTTGAAGATTATAATATTGAACAGCTAAGGGAAATTCAGGTTACTAAGCAAGCAGATGTAATAATGTTACTTCAATTATTGAATAATAATTTTTCTAAAGATATTGTTAAAGCAAATTGGGATTATTATGAGCCTAAAACACTTCATGATTCATCGTTAAGTCTTGCAACGCACGTTGTTATGGCTAGTGAAGTAAATGATATTGATTATGCATATAAGTTGTTTAGAAAGGCAATTGATATTGATTTAGGGAAAAATATGAATAGTAGTGATAAAGGAATTCATTCTGCTTCGTTAGGTGGTATTTGGCAAAGTGTTGTTTATGGTTTTGCAGGTGTAAAAATTGTTAACAATATATTATCAATAAATCCTAGACTTCCAAAAGAATGGAATGAGATTGAAATGCCATTAATTTTTAATGATATTGAATTATTGATAAATTTAACTCATGAAGTTATTAATGTTAAAGTTATTGATAATGAAGCAATTAATGTTGTTATTAATGGAAAAAATATAAAAATACAAAATGAAATTAGATTAGTAAAATAATCTATTTTTTTTGTGTATGATTATCAT
>JAUCFZ010000077.1 GCA_030377915.1 Clostridiaceae bacterium HSG29 | reverse complement strand
TAGTTAGATTAAATTCAGATGATAAAGATAAAATTAATTATATTGTAATGCTTTATTGGGTAGATATTACGGAGCAAAAGAAACTAGAAATGATTATTGAGGATAAAAAACCAATTATTGCATCTTTGGAAATTGATAATTATGATGAATGTTTAAAAAATGCAACCGATGAAGAGCGCCCTATTTTAACAAGTCAGATTCAGAAGGAAATTAATTTATGGTCATCAAGAATTAATGGTTTTGTACAAAAAACTAAAAACGATAAATATACTATTATATTTGAAAAAAAATATTTGAAAAATTTGGAAGCGAAAAAATTTACGATTTTAGATAGTATTAGAGAAATTAATGAAATTTCTTCAATAAATCCAACATTAAGTATGGGAGTTTCAACTGATGGAAAAGATTTTTTATCATTAGGAAAATCTGCAAATGATGCTTTAGAATTATCACTTGCTAGAGGTGGGGATCAAGTTTCAGTATATAAAAATGATGACTATAAATTTTATGGTGGTAAATCTAAAGCTGTTGAAAAAAAGAATAGAATTAAAGCAAGAGTTATTGCACATGCATTAATACCAATAATTGATGAAAGTTCTAATATAATTGTTATGGGACATACAAAACCTGATATGGATTGCTATGGTGCAGCAATTGGTATCCATAGCGGAGTACATGGAAGAGGTAAAGAAGCTTTTATACTTATAAATGATATAAGTGATGGCATAAGAGATATTCATAATAAATTTGTTAATAATAGTGATTATAAATTTATTTCAAATGATGAAGTAGATGAATTAATAGATGCAAATACATTATTAATTGTTGTTGATACTCATAGACCTTCTTTTACTGAAAATCCTGAATTACTAAATAAAATAAAAAGAGTGGTAATGATAGATCATCATAGAAGAGGAAAAGAAGTTATTGAAAATACTTTATTAACATATCAAGAACCATATGCTTCATCAGCATGTGAATTAGTTACTGAAGTTTTACAGTACTTGAATGAAAAAATAAGTATTAGTAAACTTGAAGCAGAAGCTCTTTTGGCTGGTATTTATGTTGATACAAAGAATTTTTCTTTTCAAACTGGAGTACGAACATTTGAAGTTGCATCATTCTTAAGGAGATTGGATGCAGATACATCAGAAGTTAAACAATTATTCCAATATGATTTGGATAATTATATTAACAAATCATATATTGTAAATAATGCGGAAATTTATTATAATAATATTGCAATTTCTTTATTTGATAAAAAAGACTTGGAAGAAAAACAAGTGCTGGCTGCACAAGGCGCAGATGAACTTTTAAATATAAGAGGAATTGAGGTTTCATTTGTAATAGGTGTTAATAAAGAGGGTGTAACTTTTATTTCTGCTAGATCACTAGGTGATATTAGTGTTCAATTAATTATGGAGAAATTTAGCGGCGGTGGTCATTTAACTGTTGCTGGAGCACAGATTAAAGATAAAACAATGCTTGAAATTAAAGAAGAATTATTGGTTATTCTTGATGAAATGTTTAGCAAGGAGGAATAAATGAAAGTAATACTTAAAAAATTTGTAAAAGGCACTGGAAAAGCTGGAGAGGTTGTTGAAGTAAGTGAGGGTTTTGCTAGAAATTTCTTATTTAGCAGAAATTTAGCTGAAAGAGCAACAGAGGGTAGTATAAATGAGCAAAAACACATTGCTGAAACTAATAAAAAGAAGAATATTGAAAATGAAAAAGATGCTTTAGCAAAAAAAGAAAGAATTGAAAGTATTTCTGTAAATATTAAAACAACTGCAGGAGAAAACGGAAGATTGTTTGGTTCTATTACAAAAAATGATATTGTTGATAGATTAAAGGCTGAACATAAAATTGCTATTAAGAAAAAAGATATTGTTATGGAAAATAATATTAAAAGTTTAGGCGAAACAAAAGTGAAAGTTAAATTATATAAAAAAATTAATGCAATTTTGAAAGTGAATGTAAGTAAAGAAAAATAATTCTAAAAATGCCTTAGGGCATTTTTTTATTGTCTAGAAATGAGTCTTCATTAATGGTATAATTAGCCATATAGGAATTGAAAGGTGATAAATATGGAAGATATAGGCAGAAGCTTACCACATAGCATTGATGTTGAAGAATCGCTATTGGGAGCTATGATATTGGATCTGGAAGCTGTAACTACTGCATCAGAAATTTTAAAAAAAGATGATTTTTATAAAGAAAGTCATAAAATTCTTTTTCAAACAATAATGGATATGTATAAAAATAATGAAACTATAGATACATTACTTTTGAAAACAAAATTGGAAACTTTAGGTATGTTAAATGAAATTGGCGGATTATCGTATATTTCAAAATTAACTGATGCTGGAGCATTAACAACAAATGCTTATCACTATTCTAAAGTAATTGAAGAAAAAGCGATTTTAAGACGATTAATTAGAGCGTCTAGTGAAATAGTAACAAAAGGATATAATTCTGAAAGTGCAGATAAATTGTTGGAGGCCGCAGAAAAAAGCATTTTTGATATTTCACAAAAGAAAAATAGAAAAGGTTTTTCGCCCATTAATGAGATACTTGAAATTACTTATGATCAAATTGAAGCACTTGCTGAAGCTGAAGGTTCAATAACAGGTTTATCAACGGGTTTTTCTCAAATTGATGAAAAAACATCAGGTCTTCAAAAATCTGATTTAGTTTTAGTTGCAGCTAGACCTTCTATGGGTAAAACTTCATTAGCTATAAATATATGTCAAAACACTGCTTTAAAAGGTGCAACTGTTGCAATTTTCAGTCTTGAGATGGCTAAAGAACAGTTAGTGCAAAGAATGTTATCAACCGAAGCATTAATAAAAGTTGGAGATATTAGAGATGGAAATTTAAATGAAGACGATTGGATATCTCTTTCAAAGGCATCTGCTAATTTAGCGAAAGCAAATGTTTTTATAGATGATACACCTGGAATTAATTTAATGGAAATGCGTGCAAAATCAAGAAGATTAAAAATGCAGCATGGTATTGATTTAATTATGATTGATTATTTGCAATTAATGAGTAGTACTGAAGGAAATGAAAGTAGACAGCAGGAAATTTCTGCTATATCAAGAGGATTAAAAGCACTTGCTAGAGAAATGGAATGCCCAGTAATGGCATTATCACAGTTATCTAGAGCGCCTGAACAAAGAGCTGACCATCGTCCTATTCTTTCGGATTTAAGAGATTCTGGTGCTATAGAGCAGGATGCTGATATTGTAATGTTTTTATATCGTGATGAATATTATAATCAAGAATCAGAGGATAAAGGAATTGGAGAACTTATTATTGCAAAACAAAGAAATGGTGAAACAGGAACTATAAAATTAGCTTGGCTTGGACAATATACAAAATTTGCAGATATTAGTAGGGAAGACGAGCAGCGAAATTATGGTTAAAGTAATAAAAATGAAATTTGATGATGTATTAGAAATGAGAAATTTTGGTAAACATGATGATACTAGACTGTTACATTATAATTTTGAATACGAAACAATAAAAGATTGCAAATTATGGTATAAAGCTAAAACGAAATTATTTAGAAGATATGCTTTTTCAATATATGATAGTAATGTTTTTGTAGGTTATATAACTTTGAAAAATATCAATTGGTTTACAAAAAAAGCAGAAATGGGAATTGTGATGAATCCAGCACATATTTCAAAAGGCATTGGAACTCAAGCGATAAAATTATATTTAGAAATTGTATTTAATAAATATAAAATGAAATCAATTTATTTAAAAGTTGCAGATTTTAATATTAGAGCAAGAAAATGTTATTTGAAAGCTGGGTTTAAAGATATCAATGAAGAGTATGAAAAATATGAAGAACAGGAATATTTAATAGAGGATTCAAAATACTTAAATTTTGATAATATGGTTTATAAAAATGGTATTGTTTATACTAAATATTATAGAATGAAAGCAAATACGAACTATTAACTAACAAAAGTAAAAAACATACGTTAATTATTGACTTATTTAGAACTATCTGATAGTATAAACATGTTGTTTAAAATTGAAAGAGGTGTTATTATGTCAACTTTAGTAATTGTTGGATCTCAATGGGGAGATGAAGGTAAAGGCAAAATTATTGATTATTTATCAAAAAAAGCAGATGTTGTCGTTAGAGGACAAGGTGGAAATAATGCAGGTCATACTGTAGTTGTTGGTGATAAAAAGTATGCATTACATTTAATACCATCTGGAATTTTATACAAGGAAACTATTAATGTTATTGGAAATGGTGTTGTATTTGATCCAAAAGGATTTTTGGATGAAATAAAAAATTTAACAGAAGCTGGAATTGATGTAAGTAATATTAAAATTTCATCGAGAGCTCATGTTGTAATGCCGTATCACAAGGTTATAGATGCTTTGTCAGAAGAAAAAAAGGGCGAGGAAAAAATTGGAACTACTAAAAAAGGTATTGGCCCATGCTATATGGATAAAGTTGAAAGAAGTGGAATTAGAATTTGTGATTTTATAGATGATGAAATCTTTAAAGAAAAATTAAAAAGACAAGTTGAACATAAAAATATTATTATAAAAGCAGTTTATCAAGGTGAAGAGTTAGATTTCGAAACAATTTATAATGAATATAGTGAATATGCAAAAATGATAGAAAAGTATGTTACAGATACTACTGTTGTTGTAAGTGATGCTGTAGAAAGCGATAAAAAAGTGTTATTTGAAGGCGCACAAGGAGCATTATTAGATGTTGATTTAGGAACGTACCCATACGTTACATCTTCACATCCTATTGCTGGTGGATTTACAATAGGTTCAGGTATTGGTCCAAATAAAATCAATCATGTTTTAGGAATTGTAAAAGCATATACTACAAGAGTTGGAAAAGGACCTTTTGTAACTGAACTTTTTGATAAAACAGGTGACGATATCAGAATAGCTGGACATGAATTTGGGACTACTACAGGAAGACCAAGAAGATGTGGATGGTTAGATACAGTTTTAATAAATTATTCAAAAAGAATAAATGGAATAACTTCAATTTCATTAATGCTTTTAGATGTTTTAACTGGATTTGAAAAATTAAAAATTTGTACTGGATATAAATACGGAGAAGAAATTATTACAAATTATCCAGCGAGTTTAAAAGTTTTAGATAAATGTGAGCCTATTTATGAAGAGTTAAATGGTTGGACTGAAGATCTTACTGAAATTGAAAAATATGAGGATTTACCAGAAAACGCAAAAAAATATGTTAAAAGAATTGAGGAGTTAACAAAGCTTCCAGTTAGCATAGTTTCTATAGGACCTAAAAGAAAGCAAACTATAATTAGAGAAGAAGTATTTTAGATAAAAAAAGTTATAAATCATAATGATTTATAACTTTTTGTTTTTTTTGTTTATTTATTTTAAGATTCCCATCTTAAATCTGGACCGTAAAATGATAACATTTCATAATTTCCAAATAATCTTGAAGAAATTCGATCTGAATATTTTTCTTTAATTTGAATTGGTGATAGATTTGTTGATATGATGGTTTTCTTATTTTGATTAAGTCTTGTATTGATAATATTAAAAATTTCAACATTAGTAAAAGTATTAATGAATTCAGTTCCTAAATCATCAATTATTAATAAATCTGAACTGAAAAGCATCTGATAATTTTCATCTTTATTTGAAAAATTATTTTTATTAAATCTTGCATTTTCGATAATTTCTATTAATTTAAATGCGGTCTGATAAATCACAAGATGACCTTTGTTTATTAAAGAATTAGCAATACAATTACATAAATATGTTTTACCTTGCCCAGTTGGTCCGTAGAAAAGTAAATTTTTCACTTTATTTGAATTAAATGATGTAGCAAATGATTCAGTTTTTGATAAAATCTCTCTAATATTTTCCTTCTGACTTTTTTTGCGTCCTTCTATTATTTTATCTGAAAAAATATTTAAATTAAAATTCTTAAAATTTTCGACATCTAATTTATGTTGAAGATTAGACATTTCATAATAATTACTGATAATTTTCTGCTTAAGACATTTACATCTTTGACCGTTTTTTAAAAATCCAGTATCATTACATAGATTACAGTCATATTTTATTGTTAAATAATCAAGCGGAATATTATTTTCTGTTAAAACAAATGCTTTTTCTTTTTTTAATTCACCAATAAATGTTTTAAGTTTGTTTATTTCATCTTCAATATTTGCTGGATTCCTTAATATTAATTTATTAGTTTTTAAAGAGTGCATTTTAATTTCATTGTCTATGCTTTCAAGTCTTGGAATTTTTCTATAAAGAGCTTTCTTTTTTTCTTTAATAGCACTTTTTTTAAAATCCAATTTTTCTTGATAGTTAACAAGTATTTTATTGATATTTTGATTTTTCATTAGACCACTATTCCTTAATTCCTAATTTTTTTTCAAGTTCATCATTTGTGTACTCTTTTTTACTTGTTTGGAAAGCATGAAATGCATTTTTATTTAGTTTATTTATTTTTTTAGTTTGTTTTTGAGTTTTAAATAATTCATCTATAGTTTTAATATTTTTCTCATATGCTGTTGAAATTATACTATCTGCATAATTCATATTGAAATTTGATGTTTTTTTAGTTGCTTCTGTTATAATTTTCAAAATAAATTCATTATCTAGCTTATAAGTATCAACCCATTTATCAATTAATTCCATATCACCAGAAGTAGCGAAAGGTTTATTATAACCAATTGTTTTATAAATTTTTGAGTAAAACTTACTTCGCTCGGTATTTTTACTAAAATGATTTTCCAAATCTCTATAAGTAACTATTCCGTCATCATACCAGTTTCTAATAATTGCCGATATATAATTAATGTTTTTATTTTTTTTCTTTTCAACAGAATAATGGAATGCCTGTATAATAACTTTGTGATCCATATTATAGCGTTCAATTAAATTTAGAATTTTTATTTTCTCTGGCGGTTGTAGCTCTCTTCTAACTATTTCATTTAATTCTCTAAACATTTTTCTTATTTCATCATTGTCCTGCATTTCTAATAAAACATCTGTATTACGTGTATATTTAACCTCGTCTGAAACAGGTTTAGCTTTAGTTGAAAAATTATTATCTATATAAAGTTGTCTTAAAGAGAAGAATTCCACATCGAAATCAAATTTATCATCATTTTTTGAATGGATTTCAATAATCCCTTTTTTCTTCCAGAAATCCCATGCGTTTATAACATCTTCTAATGAGATATTTAAATGTTTGGAAATTGTTTTATTTGTTATATCAATTCCGTCAGTAGCATATTTATAACCAATTAAATATACTTTTACAAAAGTTCCATTAG
>JAUCFZ010000076.1 GCA_030377915.1 Clostridiaceae bacterium HSG29 | reverse complement strand
AGCCTTTTATTGTAAAAAAGCAGAAAATAACATATATCAAAAATGAAGGAATCGAAATAATTAAAAATGACTTAGCTAAGTTTAAGGATGATAATACAAAAACTGTATTAAATAATAAATGGAATGATGATATTAATAATTTACAGGATTATTTTAATTTCTTAGAAAGTCAGAAAAATATCAAACTTAATCAAATTAAAAATAAAAATATTCAAATTGAAAATATAAAGTATTTGATTAAACTCAACAAAAGACGTTTGGAATTGTTAAAAAAGCGCTATGAAAACTAGGGGGTTGTAAAAGTGGTTGCTAAAAATATTTTTGAAAAATTAGGATTAATTGAAGCTGTTGAAGAAAAAAATGAAGAAAAAGAAGCTTTAAAGGATAGTGTTGAAAATTCAGAGGATGTAATTGATGAATTATTAAACGTAAAAGAGATCGATGAGACTATCGTTAAAAGAGAAGAGGAAATAATCGAAAATCAAGATAAAATCGATAAAGATGATATTGAAAATAAACTTGATGTATTGATTGAATCTTATGAAAAGAATAGATTGTTGTCAATTGATGATATCTATAGAAATGCTAGGTTAACATTAGATACTAAAAAATCTATATTTATGGTTGATATTTTAAGTAAGACTTTACCTGAAAATTTACCTGTTGATATTAAAAGAGGAACTGTATTAAGTTTGATGGAAGTTTCAGAATTAAATAAGGATAGCTTATTAAATGATGCTTATCAGAGAATTGATAGTTTAAATACTGTTATGGAAGAAACTGTAGAAACTACAGAAACTATTATTAATAAAAATAACATGACTATTAAGGAACTTAAAAAAAGAATTTCTGAATTAGAAAAAATTAATGATGAAAGAGTTGAATTTCAAAAAGATCAAAATACTTTAATTGAATATGAAATTCAAAAAGTTATTAATTTAGTGGATTTTGTAAAACCTAAAAAATAATTTTGCGTCTGTAGCTCAGTGGATAGAGCAATCGCCTCCTAAGCGATAGGTCGAAGGTTCAACTCCTTTCAGATGCGCCAGGAGAATAAATGAAAAAAACATATATGGAAGAGGCATTAAAAGAAGCTATTAAAGCATTAGAAATTGATGAAGTTCCTATTGGTGCTGTTATAGTGAAAGATAATGTAATTATTGGTAGGGGTCATAACTTGAAAGAAAGTTTAAATGATCCTACAATGCATGCTGAAATTATTGCCATAAAAGATGCATGTCGGAATTTAGGCACATGGAGATTGACTGATTGTGATATGTATGTTACAATAGAGCCCTGTGTGATGTGTGCGGGTGCAATATACCAATCACGGATAAGAAGTATAATTATTGGCTCACCTGATGAAAAAGCAGGTGGAGTTGTATCTCTTTATAATATATTATTTGATGAAAGATTAAATCATCAAGTAAAAGTGTATTTAGGGATTATGAAAAAAGAATGTTCAAATATAATGAAGTCATTCTTTAGCGAATTAAGGAAGAGAAAATAATCTCTTTTTTAAATAAATTTGCTGTGCTAAATGGGGTAGTAGCGGCACCTTGTAACCTGCAATCCGCTATAGCAGGGTTGATGTTTATATGAGGTGTGTGGTTGTTTGGTCAGCCCTTGACAAGTGATGTTGAAGATTGGGTCTTACGCAATAGAAACTTTTGAACCCCGTCAGGTCCGGAAGGAAGCAGCGGTAAGGAAGAACTTTTATGTGCCGTGAGAGTGCCTGGTTTGAGTTAACTATTAAGGTAACGCAAATGATTAAATATCGAGTATAAATGCACAGCTACATATTTTAGAGACTAGCATTTAGCTAGTTTTTTTGTTGTAAATAGATATTAATTGCTATAACAAAATATATAAGTGGCTTGTTTATTAAAAAATATTATGTTTTTAGAAAGGAAGTTAAAATGTCTCATTTAGCTTTATACAGAAAATTTAGACCTCTTGTATTTGATGATGTTGTTGGACAAGATAATGTTGTTAATACGATTAAAAATCAGGTTTTAAATAATAGTTTTGGACATGCTTATTTGTTTAGTGGTATAAGAGGAACTGGTAAAACCACAATCGCTAAAATATTTGCAAGATCTATTAATTGTTTAAATAAAGAAGATGCAAATCCTTGTAATGAATGTAATATTTGCAAATCAATTATAAATGGTAGTTCAATTGATATTATTGAAATGGATGCAGCTAGTAATAATGGTGTAGATGATATTAGAGAAATTAATGAAAATGTCATGTTTGCGCCTTCTAACGCAAAATATAAAGTTTATATTATTGATGAGGTTCATATGCTTTCAAAAGGTGCATTTAATGCTCTTTTAAAAACACTTGAGGAACCACCAGAATATGTAGTTTTTTTATTAGCAACAACTGAACCTAATAAAATTCCTGATACAATATTATCAAGATGTCAAAGATATGATTTAAAACGTGTATCAAGTAATGATATATTTAAAAGACTTGTAAAAATTTTGAATGAGTTAAATACTGAATATGATGATGAAGCTTTAAATTTGATTGTTTCAAAATCTGAAGGCTCGGTTAGAGATAGTTTAAGTATTTTAGATCAATGCCTTTCCTATGAGAAATTACTAAGTTATGATTTGGTTGTTGATATTTTAGGAATCATAGAAATCGAGATATTGAATAATTTAGTTAAAACTATTATAGATGAAAATGTGAATGGCGCAATTGAACTTGTAAATGAAAGTTTTAATAAAGGAAAAGATATAAAACAGTTTGTTGAGAGTGTTTTGAATTATTTTAGAAATTTACTTATTGTTAAAATGCATTCTGATGCTACAAAGTTGGTTAATTCATCTGATTCGCAATATGCTTTTTATAAGGAGTATTCTGAAAAAATTGAGATTACTGAAATTTTAAGAATTTTAAATATTTTTATTGAGTTAGAAAAAAATGTAAAATGGTCTGCTCATTCAAAAATTTTGTTTGAAATGGCAATTGTAAAAATATTTAATAATGAATATGATTTTTCAATTGAAACATTAATTCAAAAAATTAAAAAGCTAGAAGATAAAATTAATTTATTGGAACTTGGCAAAATTGTAATAAAAGAAAAAGAAATTGAAGCACCAATTTCACAAGCGGTTAAATATGAAACTAGTGAGAGTATAGAGAAATTTATAGAAGAAGGTAGCAAATTAGATATAAATATAGATGAAATTTTATCCAAATGGAATGAAGTTTTAAAGATAATTAAAAAAGCTAGAATAAAAGTGTATGCTTTTTTAATGGAATCAGAACCAATTGAAGTTTATGGTAATAAAATTGTTTTGAAGTTTGATTCTGAATATAAATTTCATGGAGATAATTTAATGAAAGTTCAAAATAGGATAACTGTTGAAGAAGTCCTTGAAAAAGTTTTCTCAAAAAAATTAACAATTGATGTAACTTATGATAATGTATTAAAGGAAAGTAAAAACAATAAACCTGAGAATGTTGAAGAGGAAATTTCAAACTATTTTTCGGGTTATGGCAATGTAATGAATATGGAAGAATAAAACGATTTTTACTAATAATTGTATAATATGAAATGGAGGATTTACTATGGCTAAAAGAAAAATGCCTGGAAACATGGGAAATATGATGAAACAAGTTCAGAAGATGCAAAATGATATGATGAAAAAACAAAGTGAATTAGAGAAAAGAGAATATGAGGCTACAGCAGGTGGTGGAGCAATTACTGCTGTTGTTAATGGAAAAAAAGAACTTATAAAAATTGAACTTGATGAAGATATTGTTGATCCAGATGATATTGAAATGTTACAAGATTTAATTATAACTTCTGTTAATGCTGCAATGTTAAAAGCAGGTGAAGATTCTGAAAAATCTATGGGTAAATTGACTGGTGGAATGAATATACCAGGAATGTTTTAATGAATAGTTATGCTGGACCTATTGCTAGACTAATTAATGAATTTTCTAAATTGCCAGGAATAGGAAAAAGAACCGCAGAAAGACTTGCTTACTATATTATTGAAACTGATACTGAGGAAGCAATAAAATTGTCGAATGCAATTATTGAAACAAAAGAGAAAATTAAATTTTGCTCAAAATGTTTTAATCTTGCTGAAGATGAACTATGTGAAATTTGCCAAAGTACTAAAAGGGATAGTACTACAATTTGTGTAGTAGAAAGCCCAAAAGATATTATTTCTATTGAAAGAACTAAAGAATATATAGGAATGTTTCACGTTCTTCATGGACATATTTCTCCAATGGATGGAATTGGACCAGATGATATTAAATTAAGAGAACTTATTCAGAGAGTAAGAGATGATAATATTAAAGAAGTAATTGTTGCTACGAATCCTACAGTTGAAGGTGAAGCGACTTCAATGTATATTTCAAAATTGTTAAAATTCTCTGATGCAAAAGTTACAAGATTAGCACATGGAATCCCTATTGGTGGGAATTTGGAATATACTGATGAAATGACACTTACTAAAGCTTTTGAAGGAAGAATTGAAATATAATTTTATTATTATAAGTTTTGTTACTGCCCCCTCAGTTAATATTGTTACTAGAGTGGGTATTTTTTTATTGAAAAATAAAACATTTCCCGGGAAATATAATATTATATTAGATTTTTTATTTAAAATCTAATATAATTAACATTGAAGGGAGTTGATAATATGGAAAATAATAAAATTGCTAGTAATTATAAAAAAATAACCGATTCATTTTATCATTCTAAATATCCAATATATATTGTTGATAAGAGTCATACAATAACATTTGTTAATAAATATATTGAGGAAAAATATCCTAATAGTGTCGGAAAAAAATGCTATAAAGCATTTTATAATAATGAAAGGCCTTGTGATAAGTGTTTATGTAGAGTAGCAGCTATTGAAAAAGATATTGTTGTTAGAACTTCTAATGAAAAAGATAATATTTTAGACATTGAAAAAGCATATATAAAGAAAATTTATATGCCTTTAAAAAATGAATTTGTTGTATTAGAGTATGATAATACAGTTGATACGTTAATTCATGAAGAAACGCAAAATGAGTTGATAGCTATAAAAAAAGAATTAAATAATTTTAAAATAAATGAAGATGAAAAAAATGATTATTATATTAACCTTATACATGAATTGCAATCATCTTTGATAAATGTTAATGAAATTGTCTTAAGTTTAAAAAATAATTATAAAGTTTTAGAGAATAATGAGCTGATTGAAAATATTGAAACTTCACTTTCAAGAGGGGAAGCTTCTATAGATAAATTATTTAAATTCAATGAAATATCAAGAACAATTAATTTATTAAATATTGAAAAATTTAATTTAATAGATTTGATTAAAAATATTAGGATAAGATATAATCAAACTTCAAAAAACAGAAAAATTAGTTTTAGTGTAAATGTTTCAAATAATATGAAAGAAATTTATTTTGGAGATGAAGAAAAAATTCGTCAAGTAATTGAAAATGTATTAGATAATTCTTTTGATTTTACTGTTGATGGATTTATTAAAGTTAATATATATGAAATTAAAGAAGAAGATTCAGTATCAACAATAAAAATTTCTGTTAAAGATAGTGGGATTGGTATTCCAAAAGAACAAATTGATTTAATATATAAAAGATATTATAAAATAAATAATGTTTTTTCAAGATCATTAGGAAGAGCGGGTTTAGGACTTTCCATTACAAAAGATATTATTGATTTAATGAATGGAAAAATTGATATCGAATCTGAAATTGGTGTTGGAACTACAATAGATATAATAATCAAATTAAAAAATGCTAAAAAGAAAGTAGAGGAAATCAGAAATTATGGTTTTAAAAAGAAAATACTAGTAGTTGGTGTGGAAGAAATATTGAAATATGTTATAAAATTTAAATTGCGTGATAATTATGAAATAGAGAAGGCGGTAGATGGAGAAGAAGGATTGATGTTGTATTATAAATATAAACCTGATATTGTCTTGATTGATATAATGAGTGATAAAATTAATGGATTTGATTTTTATGATGAAATTTATAAGAATAATACTCATAAAGCATCAATAATTGCAACATCAGATAGAGTTTTACCGACTGAGGAAGAATACTTGGTTAGTTATGGATTTGATGACTATATATCAAAACCAATTGATTATGAAATATTGTCGAGAAAATTAAAAAAATTATAAAAGGTGAGTTTATGAAAAAATTTAGATTATTAGCAACAACAGCGTTTGGAACTGAAGGAATAACAAAAAAAGAAGTAAAGAAGTTAGGATTTGAAAATATTAGCGTTGAAAATGGTAAAGTATTTTTTGATTCTGATAAAGAAGGAATAGTAAAAGCAAATTTATGGCTTAGAACAGCAAGTAAAATTTATTGGGTGATTGGTGAATTTGAAAGTCTCTCTTTTAGTGATTTATATGATAAAGTATATGATTTGCCTTGGGAAAAGATATTTAATAAAAATGCAAGTTTTCCAGTAAATGCAAAATCTGTAAAATCAACTCTTTTTAGTTTACCGTCTATTCAATCTATATCTAAAAAGGCAATTGTTGATAGACTTAAAGATAAACTTCATGTTGATGTTCTTGATGAAAGCGAAGAAGAATATGAAATACTTGTTGATATTTTAAAAGATAAAGTTACTATAAGAATTAATACAACTGGAGAAGGTCTTTTTAAAAGAGGATATAGAATTGAGAAAAATGATGCTCCTATGCGAGAGACGCTTGCAGCTACGTTAGTAGATATTTCAAATTGGAATTCTAAAATTCCTTTAGTTGATCCTATGTGTGGAACAGGTACTATTTTGATTGAAGCTGCACTTAAAGGAAATAATATTGCGCCAGGGTTATATAGAAAATTTGAATTTGAAAAATGGCCTTTTATGAAGGAAGAATTTGTAGAAGAAGAAAGAAATATTGCAAGAAGCCAAATTTTAGAAAATGAATTGATTATTAAAGGTTACGATATTGATGAGGAAGTAATAGAAATCGCAAAAGCAAATGCTATTAGAGCTGGTGTATCTGAGTATATTGATTTTGAGGTTAGAGATTTAAAGAACTTTGAATCTGATATTAATTATGGTTATATTATATCAAATCCTCCTTATGGTGAAAGATTAGGTACATATGATGAAGCTAAATATATTAATGATTTATTCGGAAAAATATTTATGGAGCTTGATAACTGGTCAATGTATATTTTTACTGCTTTTGAAGAATTTGAAACGGTATTTAAGAAAAAAGCAACAAAAAATAGAAAAATGTATAATGGTAAATTAAAATGTTATTTTTATCAATATTATGGAAAAAGACCTCCAAAAAAAAGACAGTAGGTGTATATGTATAAGGTCAGAAGAAAAGGATACAGTTTTATATCTTTAATATTATTATTTTTAATAATTCTAATTGTTTTTAATTTTAAAGCCGTAGTAAACAGTGTTCAACCTGATTTGAGTTTTGGAAAAACAAAAGTTAATGAAACATTTAGAATAAAAAAAGATAATTTTGAGAATGATAATAGTATTTTTGTTATTAAGGATGGATTAATTCAGATTAAAGAA
>JAUCFZ010000075.1 GCA_030377915.1 Clostridiaceae bacterium HSG29 | reverse complement strand
ATATTTACCAATTATATTTTAGGAGAAAAGAAAACGAGTTTGGAATATTAGAAAACACTCAAAACATAACTATTAGATAAAAAGAGGTGTAAAAATGGGATTATTTAAAACAAAAAACAATACTAATAGCAATAATGAGAAATTAATAGATTTGATATCTCCATTTCAAGTAGATTTTTCAAGAGATTCAACATATGGATATGTCGGGGAGAGATTTACAAGAGTGTTTACAGTAACTCAATATCCATTACAAATGGAATATGCCTGGCTCTCAAAATTAACAAAAATAAAAAATGTATCAATAAGTTTATTTTCAGAATCAAAAAATAAAGGCGAAGTAACAAATATAATGAAAATAGCTTATGATAATTTAGGGGATCAAGTAGCTGAATCAACACAATTAGAGCAACAAAAAGAAATGACAAAAAGAACAATGACCGAAGAAATAAATACGCTTTTATATGAACAAAATTATTCAGTATTCTTCTCAACTTTATTATTAATAGCTGAAGGAGATACACTTGAAGATTTAGAAAATACAACAAAAATATTAAGAAATAAAGCAAAAGGTTTAGGAATAGATATAAACATATTAAGTCATGAACAGGAAGAAGCATATAAAATGGCTTCACCATTAATGAAAAAAGAATCAAAAATAACTGAATATGCAGAGCAAATGTTTTTATCACCTGCATTAGCAGGAAGTTATATACAAAATTCAACATCATTAAAAGATGAAACAGGTGTTGTAGTTGGTAGAGATATTGAAAATAAAATAGTAATAATGTCACCATTTACAAAAGATCCTATCCAGGGAAGAAATAATTTTAATATGGTTACAGTTGGAGAATCAGGATCTGGTAAAACAGCGACAAATAAAAAAATATTATTAGATGAATATGCAGAAGGTGCAGATATAATAATAATAGATCCTGAACGTGAAGTAAAAAAGATGTGTGAAAGTTTAGGTGGAACATGGGTAAATATGGGCGGTGGAAGGTCAATAATAAATCCATTAGAAATAAGAAAAAACGAAGAAGATGATGACGGATTGGGAGCATACGCACAGCATATTAGAATATTAAGATTGTTTTTTTCTACATTGTTAAAAGATTTTAGTCAAACAGAATTAAAAAGATTAGAAGAATTGATTGAAAAATTATATGAAAAATACAACATCACAAAAGATATTGATGTGTTCACGTTAAAACCATCAAATTATCCTAAAATGAGCGATTTATATGAATTAGTAAAGAAAGAGCAAGAATTAATGCAAGAATCATCAAGTAAATATACAGAAAGAGATTATGATATTATTGAATCAATAAGATTAAATTTAAGATCTCTTTCAGAAGGAGCGGATAGTAAGTTATTTGAAGGAATAACAAATATTGATTTATCAAATGATTTTATAGTATTTGATATATTCGATTTGCAAGATGCTGACGAATCTTTAAAATCAGTACAATACTTTAATATATTATCATTTGCATTTCAGAAAGTAGTTGAAAATAGAAATAAAAAAGTAATATTAATGATAGATGAAGCTCATATGTTATTAGATAAAGATGTATTAGAAACAGCAAAAACATTAAGAAATTTTCAAAAAAGATTTAGAAAATATAATGGAAGTTTATTAGTATCAACACAAGAAATAAATGATTTTACAATGGGATCAATTGCAGATTATGGGAAAGCAATATTAGATAATGCAACTTATAAAATTCTATTAGGAGCGGACGGGAAAAATCTTGAAGCAATGATAGATATATATAAACTAAATAACCAAGAAGAATCAATTGTAACACAAAAAATTCAAGGACAAGGCTTATTATTAGCAGGGAATAAAAGAATGCAAGTGCAAGTAGATATAGCGGATTATGAGTTTGAAATGGCAGATATTTAGTAGAAAAAAGATGTATAAATGCAAAAATAAATTGTTAAGACTCTCTGAAAAGAGAATCTTTTTTAAGTGGATTAGTTGCTTTTTTGTTAAAGTAAACTTTAAGTAAAGTATATTTTTATGCTTTTAGTAAAGTGTTTAAAGTGATACAATTATGTTAACATGAATACAGTTAGGAAGTATTTTATTTATAGTTTTTATTTACGAAATTCGATTATTATTAAGTTAATATGAAATTGGTCGTAGTGAATGACGCGCCGCCCATTACGTGAAATGATTTGATTGGTATTTGAGTTTCAAATATAAATAGTTAAAGAAACTTTGAAATCTCAAGAAGATATGATATTAGTAATTGGCTTAATTGTACAATAAGAAGTAAGGAGGAAAAGTAGATGGCATGGGATGATCAATTAGAAACTAATACACCAGCCTTTGATTTTGCTGCTGATACTGCAAGTTCCATAAGAGTACTTGCAGGACCAGGTACTGGAAAATCTTTTGGACTTCAGAGAAGAGTAGCTAGACTTCTTGAAGAAGGAGTAAAACCTGAAACGATTTTAGCAGTTACTTTTACGAGAACGGCAGCACAAGATTTAAAAAAAGAAATGGCAGAAGTAGGAGTAGATGGTGCTGATAAAATTATTGCGAAGACATTACATAGTTTTTGCTTTTCCTTATTGAATAATAAATCAATAATTGAAAGTACAGGTCGTTATCCAAGACCAATGATAGAGCATGAATTAAAACCTATGTATTATGATTTAGGTAAGCAATTTGGTAAATTGCGTGATAAGGAAAAACGACTTAGAGCGTTTGAGGCTATATGGGCTAGATTACAATCAGAGACCCCGGGATATCAATTTACTGATATAGATCAAATGTTTGAAAGAGAGGTTATGAATTGGTTAGTAATTCATCAATCAATGCTATTTGGTGAGATGATAAGGGAAACTTATAAATATTTGCGCGATAACCCACAGTGCATAGAACGACATTTATTTGAACATGTTTTGGTAGATGAATATCAGGATTTAAATAAAGCTGAACAATTAGTAATTGATTATCTAGCAGAGAATGCAAATATAGCAGTTATTGGTGATGATGATCAATCTATATATTCCTTTAAATTTGCACATCCAGAAGGTATTAGAGAATTTCCAAACACACATGATAACTGTGATTCTATAGATTTTGCGCAATGTCGTAGATGCCCAAAAAAAGTTGTAGGAATGGCTTCAAAATTAATTTCGAATAATACGAATAGAACGCTAGGTGCATTATTGCCATTTGATACTAATTTAGATGGCAATGTCAAAATCGTTCAATACAAAGATTTAAATAGTGAAATTGAAGGTATTTCTAATATGATTCAAAGGCAGATAGATACTCAGGAAATACTTCCTAAAGATGTTTTGGTTTTAGTTCCTGTACGTAAAATCGGATATCGTGTTCGGAATTCCTTAGTAGCAAGAAATGTTAATGCTAAGTCTTATTTCAGAGAATCAGCTTTAACAACTGATTTTTCAAAAGAATTATTTTCTTTAATCAATTTATTAGCAAGACCAAATGATTTAGTGGCATGGCGATATTTATTGGGCGTTGGGAGTACCAATTATAAAACGAAAAGTTATAAAAGAGTGTTAGAATATGCTCAAGAAAATAACCTAAATATTATTGAGACATTAGATAAACTTGAATCTAAGCAGATAATAGTTCAATATACAAATCACCTTATTGATAGATATAAAATTGTAAAAAGTAAAATCAGCAACATGATGCAACAAATTAGTCAAGATAGGAATTCAATAATAAATCTAATCGACAAAAAAGATGAAGACAATAGTGATTTAAGATGTATTATAGTTTCAACGATTGAAGAAATTGGATTATTGGAAGATGAAGATGTTGAAAAATGGCTTGAAAAAATTTACACATCTGTTGTAGAATGCATATCCTTTCCACAAAATGTTATAGAACAAGACCATGTTCGTATAATGAGTTTGCACGCATCAAAAGGATTAAGTGCAAAATTTGTTGTAGTTATGAGTTGTATTGATGATTTATTACCAAGAGTAGATTCTGATGCAACTTCAGAAGAAAAAAGAATTCAGATTGAAGAACAACGAAGATTGTTCTATGTAGCAATAACACGATGCAAATGTTCAATGGAATATAGTGGAGAACTTGTAATTAGTTCTTTTGTTGGATTGCCAGGTAATGAAGCATTACAAATTAATATACCTGCTTCTCCTATAAATTGGAGAACTACTCGTGCATCTAGGTTTATATCGGAATTCCAAAATACTGCTCCGAATACAATTTCTATTGATTTGTAATATTTCTCAATCGCAATTTATCATAATATTATATATTATTATTTAAAAAATCTTTGTATGGTTTGAGGAGCTGCTGTCTATGGCGACTTTTTAATAGAGGGTGACCAACTACATTTAACACGTCAGTTCAAACATGTCATTGCAACGCATTGAAGGTGAATAGTAAAAAGGTTTATACATTACTGAGATGATTCAGGAATACATAGAGGTATGTAGTGAACTGCGGGAACGTTAATAAAAATTTTCTTGTATTGATTTTAATGATATAAAAAATTTTGATTTTTAGGAGAGAATCTAAAAATAATCTGCTTTTCATATAAATTTTTAACATATGTAGAAAGCAATTGGTATTATATGCCACTGTTAATATAATAGGTTTATTAGATAGTATTTATATAAATATATGGCTAAGGGGGAATATATGAAAGAAGAAATATGGCCAATTATTACTGATTATGGAGAATATACTCTTGATTACTTTATTGATGATGAAGTTATAAGTAATTTACCAGTTGTTGGAACAGGATTTAAGTTAATCAAAGTTGGGAAAAGCATAAGCGATAGAATTTTTATTGAAAAAATGAAAAAATTTATTGATAATATAGATTCAAATGATAGTTGGCATGATAAATTTTCTGATGAAGATGAATGTGAAAAAGTATCAAAAAAGTTAGTTTACATTGTACATTCAAGTGATAATGATGAGAAGATGAGAATTATGGCTTATATTTTTAATGACTATGTGAAAGGTAAAGTAGATAAAGAAGATTTTTATTTGCTATTGGATATCGTTATGAAATCCTTTTTTACATATCTAAAAGAATTTAGGAATTTTGCAGGTAAAATGATAACTAATAATGGAAAGAACTATGAAAAATCTTATTTAGAACATATGCACAACTTAGGATTGTTTAATTATGTAGGATCCACTATGACGACTATAGACAAAATGGGATTTTATGAGCCTGGTGCAACTATTATCGAGATTAATCCATCAGGTACATATCTTAGAGATGTATTAAAAGATATATATGGTAGAGATAAATTTAATGGGCAATTTAATACGTAAAAGGCTCTTTGTGGGTAGGGATATCCTTTAGAAGTTTATACTTAAAAAATGTATTGTTATTTTCATAACACTATCTTAAAATATTAATTTGCTAATCAAACTACAAATTCTGATTTGTGAAGGTGCATACAATTTTGTTTATGTTACAATTAGTTTAGAATCATTTAGAATGAACTGTACCACAAGTAAGGACAAACGGAAATTTACATTATAAAAAAAAGAAACCCAATATTGAGTTTCTAAAATTCTATTTCACTGTTGTTGAATTTCTTAGCAATATCATAATGTGATATAATACCACGCTTTACATATTCAGCACCTAATAATAAGTGTTCAACCGATATTGCTCCACCATAGTTTCCAGTTGAAATTGATATTCGTTTTAATTGATTTTTAAAATTGCCTTTAAAGAAGCCCGAAACAAACAGGAACTTGAAATCAGTTACATTTTCTGGGTAGATGTTCCACCATTCATTGTTATTAAGTTTTAAATTTCTTTCATTGTTTTCACGGACATATCGTTCCATCTCATCAGCCTGTGAAATTGGAAGATTATAGCCATTTTTATAGGCTTTTGTATCGACAATTATCCCTAATGAATTTGAATACATAGCCCCGTCAGGCTTACGACTACCACCTAGATGTTTTCCATTGAAACCATATTCTGATACAAAAAGCTCCATTACTTTCATTTCAAATAATCTATTTTGCTTTGCTTCATACGCTATTTCAATAAGTTCAATGAAATCATGAGGAACATTTTTAAGGTGCATCCTCATTTCTGATTTTTGTTCTTCTATACTAGACTTATCTTCTGGTGCAAAGTTCTTTTGTGGAATGATAAAATCATTGATTGTATCAACTAATTTATAGCATCTTGAAGAAGAATCAATATTTAACCCAATACTAATAAGACCTACAATGTCAGATTCAATTGTACCAACATTTTCATTAAAATCAATTTCCTTTAATTTCTCTTGAATAAATTCTAATGATACAACATCATTTGAGTTAAGTATTTTTAAAATATTTGCTCTTCTAGTTCTAACATATACTTTATCAATCTTTTTAGTAGCAAACATTTCCCAAGAAACTCGTTTTTCAATTCTTTTAGCTTTGTTTATACCCCTTGCTCTACGTAATTGTTTTAAGCCGTTTGCGGTAATTTTGAAGGCGTGTGAGATATATTCCTGTTCTGTTAGTCCGTCTATTGTAGTTGTAAATATTTTTCTTTCTGATTTTACTAAGCCTAATTTATTTAACCATTTAGAAATCATCCTAGCATATTTATCGGCTGAACCTTCCCAATTAGATCTAATTTTATTTTTTTCTTTTCCATCATTCGTTATGAATAAGGTATCTAATAAAATGTTTAAAGGTAGTGAAGTAAAACCGCTTTCACCATTAAAACCTAGTTTTTTACCAAGTTCAAATTTAGTCAAATGTTCACCATTTGATAATAAATCAAGTATTCTCACGGCTGGTGGGTATGTTAACATAGCGTAAATCAATATTTTATTTTCTTCGCTAGATTTTGTAGTTGAAGAGAAATCTAAGCCTAGTTGAGTTATGTAAAAAGTATCCTCATAGTAATTATAATCAATAAATCCTAAGCAATGAGCCCAACGCATAAAGCCATCAGCAGTCCAATCGTCAGTAAATTCTTTGCTTTGTCCTTTTACAGTTGCCTGAATAATACTATTACATTTTGCTGAACTTCGAGGACGGAAAGGTGTTCCTTTTAATTCAGCGTATGTTAATTCAAGCGGTTTTCTTGATAAAGCTGATAGTAAGTCATCTTTTTTATCTTTGTCTTCTATTAAACTAGGTATAATTGTAGTTTTTAATTCTTTGTGGAAGTCGGATGTATGGTCAAAGACTTGAACAACTTTTTTTAGTTTCTCAAAATCAGAAGGATTCTGAACCCAACCAAAAGTTCTAATTTGTATATCTTTTAGAAGAATATTTTTCATTTTTTCACCTCTCAATTAATATTACCATATAAAGTAGAAAAAAAAAACGAATTTATTAGGATGTATTCGGTGCAGAATGAAGACAAAATCAGAAAATTTATTATAATTTAGTGATTCTTTTTACTGTTTTTCAGCCTTTTATAAATCAAAAGAAAAAAAGTGCAATTTTTTACCATGGATTATTTAGTAATTGAAGATCATATACTAAGAGATATTGAAAGAATTATTGATTTTAATTTAATTTATATTTGGAATAAAAAGTATGCACCAAATTGTAAAAAAAATTGAAGTTAATTCTTGCTATCATACCGACTCTACGTTAAGAT
>JAUCFZ010000074.1 GCA_030377915.1 Clostridiaceae bacterium HSG29 | reverse complement strand
TAGAAATAGCTCAATAGAACTTTAGGGGATGGAATAGTGTTTAAAAACTTATCAATTAAAAATAAATTGATTATTGCAATTTTTTTGGGATGTTTAATTCCTTATATATTAGGTGGTTTATATATAAGGGCTTATACAAAGAACCATTTTTATAATGAAAATATTAATAATACAAGACAAATAGTAGCTGAAATTGCTAAAAGAGTAGATCATTTAATATTTACACAAACTGAAAATCATCTAAATATGTTAGTAAAAGCGGAATCAGTACAGAATGTTGATAATGATATAAGTACTTATATGAATTATAAAGCAGATGGATATAAATTTGCTCCTTCAATAAATGAGCAAAATATTTCTAAAGGGTTCTTAGCTTTAAAAGAAACGGATGAATCTGTTAATTTCATTTCATTAGGTACTGAATATGGCGGATATATCGAATATCCACAATTTTCGCCTAATGATAATTATGATCCTTGTACTAGAGAGTGGTATGATAATACTATTAATTCTCAGACAGTTAATATAACCTGAGTTTGACACTTTTTAAAGCAGAAAACCAGCTATAACGTTGATATTTCAATGCATAACTGGTTTTATATTTTATTTTTTTATGTTGTACGACAATTCTTTTTTCCAATTTCTAAGTTGTTCAATTCGTACTTTACTATAATTTAATGAGATATCAAATGTTTTTTCGATATTTCTAAAAACTTCATTTTGCTTATTTAGTGAATATAATCCATTTCCAATTTTTCTACATGTTGCATTCTTTAACGATTCTTGTATTCTTTTAATTGAATATTTGTTTTCTAATTTCATCTCTAATATCCTGCTAATTAAAAGTGCTATAAAACATACTAAAAAATGTCCTTCTACATGATCTATGTTTCTTACATAAACCGGTTTGCCTTCTAAATCAGTTTTAAATACTCTAAAGCTTTCTTCAATTTCACCTGTTTCCGTATCTATATTTTGCAGCTTTAAATATTTTTTTATTCCATAACTATTTGATGATTTTAATTTTGCGGGTGATTCTAAATATGCAGTAATTCTTTCTTCTAATTTTTCTCGTTTATGTTTTTCTCTATCATCGAAATCCTTTGACCAGAAGCAAACTACTTTCTCTTTTAAAACAACTTTTTTTCCATCTTCATCTTTAGTTTCTCTATCTCTAAAAAATGATTTTATTTTAAATGTCCCTTTTGGATTACATGCATAACCTTCTTCTGATAATACTTCATTTATAAATGCTTTAGACATGCCTCTTATCTTTTGAGAAACAATATATCCATCTTTTTTAGATTTTAAATAAGCAAGGTTTTTACCGCTATTTAATCCTTTATCAGCAGTTAATATTACTTTTCTAAAGTTATATTGTTTTCTCATATTTTTTATAAATGGAATAAGAGTACTACTATCGTGTGTATTACCAGGAAATAAATCATAAGCTATAGGTAAACCCTTTGAATCGATAAGTAAACCCATTTGAACGATTGGAGTACTTCTTTTCTCTTTTGACGGTCCTTTTTTCTTTAAATCATCTTCTATTTCTGTTTCAAAATAATAGTTAGTTACATCATAAAAAACAAGAGATGCATCTCTTCCATAAATTGTTGTAATTTTTTCGTTTAAATGATTTTGTAAGTCTACTTTTATTTCTGAGAAATTTGATAATGATTTATAAACTGAATTTAATTCAACATTAAATTCTTCAAAATATTCATCTTGATGATCTACAGTTGCTTTTTTACTCATTGGATTAAGTATTCTCGAAAAAGTAAGCAATCTTAATATTTCATCAAGGTTATATTTGAAATTTTTTCGAATTTGTATTTTTTTACAAATTCAGCTATTTCAAGACTTTTATAAATGTTATCTAAGAAGAAATATCCATAGTTTTTGTCTGTTTCTTGTTCAGAATTTAATTTTAAAAGATTATGAGTAATAACCACTTCGTTCTTTTTCATATTTTTAGCTTCAGCTTTTAATTTTTCTAATATATTTGGATCTTCAGCTTCTAATTCTTCTAAATTTCCATATTTTTTAATTGTTCTTTGTTTAGATTTACCAGTTTTATCTCTATATCCTTCAACTAAATAAACTTTTGTAAATTTAGATTTTTTGCTGGTTGTTAATTTTATAAACATAAAAGTATCGCCCGCTATTATTACACCATAATGCAGCACGCCGTACAACAGTTATTTTAAAAACTTTCAAATAAAAAACGCCTAAGATTCAATCTTGCAGTTCAGATGATTAGCTCATTTTTTATTTATTTGCTTTTTTAAATGAAACTTTATCAACTGTGGTTGAAAAGTGTTGATTTTCCACATATCTTAAACTGTTAAATAAATATCTATTAGAGTAGTAATGGTTTATCTAAAACATTTTGAAAGAATTTTTTTTATTGTTCATTTATGATATAATAGTCTTATTATTTTGGAGGTTATTATGAACTTAAAAAAAATACTTGAGAATGTAGAATTTGAACTAATTAAGGGAAATTTAGATAAAGAAATACTTGGAATAGAAAGTGATTCAAGAAATATTAAAGAAGGATATTTATTTGTAGCGATAAATGGAGAAACAGTTGATGGACATAAATTTATAAATAATGCCATTGATAATGGAGCAAGTGCAATTATTGTTGAACAAGATGTTGATATAGAAAATGAAGCTATAAGTATTATTAAATCAAAAATAACGGATAGAACATTACTTCCTATTATTATTAATAATTTTTATGATTTTGTTAGTAAAAAATTAAAAATTATTGGAGTTACAGGAACAAATGGAAAATCTTCAATAACTAAAATGTTAAGTGATGCAATTAATGGAAATGGATATGAAACATGTACTATGGGAACAATTAGAAATACTGTAGGCAATAAGATTATAGAAAGTAAAAATACCACACCAGGACCAATTGAACTGAATGAAATACTTTTAAAAGCAGTAAATGAGGATATCAAATTTGTTGTAATGGAAGTTTCTTCACATGGTTTAGCACAAAAACGTGTTGCAGGAATTGATTACGATATTGGTATATTTACTAATTTAACTAATGAACATATGGAATTTCATAAAAATATGGATGATTATTTTAATGCTAAAGCAAAACTTTTTGAAATGGCAAAAGGAAATGTAATAAATTATGATGATGAATATGGGAAAAAACTTATAAAAATTTATAAATCACAGAATAAACCACTTTTAACTTATGGTTTAACAGAAGAAAGTGATATTTATGTTAAAAATGTTGAATATAGTTATGAAGGAACTAAATGCACATTAATTACACCAAAATTTGAAACGGATATTTTTATAAATATACCAGGTGAAATTTATATTTACAATACATTATCAGTTATTGGTGCAATGGCATTGATGGGATATGATAAAGAAAAAATAGTTAACGGAATAAATAGTTTTAAAAATATTAATGGGAGATTTGATAAAGTTGAAACTAATACTGATTTTGATGTAATTGTTGATTATGCACATTCTAGTGATGCACTTAGGAAAGTGCTTACTGAAATTAATAAATTTAAAAAGGGAAGACTTATTACAATTTTTGGTTGTACTGGAAATAGGGATAAACATAAAAGGCCAATAATGGGTTCGATAAGTGAAGAACTTTCAGATATTACTATATTAACAAGTGATGATATATATGACGAAGATCCAGAAGCAATAATAAAAGATATTATGAAGGGTATAAAAGATACAAATAAGATATATCATGATGCTGATAGGGGAAGTGCGATTAAAATTGGTATAGATTTAGCAAAGAAAAACGATATTATTTTAATAGCTGGTAAAGGTCATGAAACAGTAATAAAAATTGGGAAAGAAAGAATTCCATTTAATGATAAAAATTTTGTACTTAATTATTTATTAGAAAGGAAAAAAAGTGATGAAAAATAAAGCTGTCGTTTTAGGATCTAATTATTATATTGCCCTTAGTGTTATGAGAGATTTAGGTAAATATGGTATTGAAATAATTGCAATGGAATATACAAAAGATAAAGCATATGCCTTAAAATCTAAATATTTAAGTGGTGTTGAAATTGTACCTCATTATAAAAATGATACTGATAATTTTATTAAAGCGTTAATTGAATATGGAAAAAAACAAGAATTAAAACCAGTACTTATTCCATGTGCAGATCCTTATGTAGAAGTAATTGATGATCATATTGATATTTTAAAAGAGTATTATTTACTTCCAAATATGAAGCATGGTCAATATAAAGAAGCTATGGATAAAGATACGTTATCAGAATTAGCTAATAAGTATAATGTTTCAATTCCAAGAACTATTCAAATGAATGATGAAAATTTATTTGAAAAAGTAGAGAAAATAGGATATCCATGTTTAGTAAAACCTACTAATTCACATGAGTTTGTTAAGATATTTAGAAAAAAAATGTTTAAAGTATATTCTAAAGAAGAATTAATGAATGCAGTAAATACTTCAAAAGAAAAGGATATGGATGTTATTATTCAGCAAATCATTCCAGGATTTGATGATCATATGTATACTTATGATGCGTATATGAATAGTGAATCTGATGTTACTCATTGGCTTACATGTCATAAACTAAGACAATATCCTATTAACTTTGGAGCATCAGTATATACAGAACAAAAATATGTGCCTGAACTTCATGAAATAGGAGCCCCTTTTTTTAAAGAAATTGGATTTAAAGGATTTGCAGAAATTGAATTTAAAAAACATTCTGAAACAGGTGAATTTTATTTAATAGAAATAAATGTAAGATATAGTAATTTAAATGAACTTTTAACAAAAGTAGGAATTAATATGCCATATATTACATATATGGAGTTAACAGGTAATCCACTTGAAAATAAGCATATTGATTACGACAGTGGTCTTGTATTTAGATATACGATTGAAGATGTTTTAGCAATTAAAGGATATTTACAAACAAAACAACTTAAATTAGGACCTGTAATAAAATCATTATTTAGAAAAAAAGTTCATGCAATTAGATCATGGGATGATCCAAAACCTGTTATTGCATATTCAGGACTTTTAATGAAGAAAGTTATAAAGAAAATATTTTAATTATGAAACTATGCAGATTATATTTGCATAGTTTTTTTGTAAATTCAATATCATTTCTGTAATGTATATTTCATTATGATATAATACCAGATACATGTAATTTTTTATTTTTTAAATCAACAAAATAATCACCAAAAATTTGTTTTCTTTCTTCATTATTCCAATCATCTATAAAATATATATCTTTAAGCTTTTTAATTCCATCTTCAAAATAAAATATTTTGTTAACAGTTTGCTCTCTTTCAAAATGATTAAGCATATCTAATGATATTTTATCTTCATTTATCTCAATTACTTTAAGTTCATTTTTCAATTTATTCCTCTTTCTTAATAATATCTTCAATATATTCTATTATCTCATTTTCAGATTTCTGTGTTTTATGAATTTTAAATTTTGCAATACCAACACCTAATAACATCATTAACACTGAAAGTAAAATTATTTTCAATTTGCCAATTATACTTTCAGCAAATATAGCACCTATTATACTAAATACTACAAAAAATAACATATAGACAGTCATTGATATTTTAATAAAAGGTCTGATTTTAAATTCGCCTTCTACAATTACTTTATTTCCAGATTTTAATACTCTACCTTCAAATCTTCTAAATGTACTAAATCGATATCTATTTTTATAAATTGTCTAAAGAACACTCCATCGAAACTACGCATTGGGTGGAGATGAATTTAGACGGTCTTTCATCAATAAACACTTGTTCAAAAGAAGAACGTGCGATATAATATCCTTGACAAGGTTAAAAGTTTAAAGTGTATTCTAATTAAAAGGAATCCACGCCTTGTTAAACGACAAGTGAATATATGAAGTTTTGGTCACTAGTCTTTGACCAAGTAAAATATTCAAAGCATGAGCTTCTAAATGTATTCCGAAACCAATTAATTGGTAACGGATAATGGGTATGTGGACTACCCCTAGTGTATAAGGGTTGCCTGTATTAACAGGTGCAAAAACTTAATTACCAAACTACACTTAAATCAAGCTAGTACTATACTGCTACAACGTATACGAAGTCTTGAAAAGAAGCTCCATCCAAATATCTTATTTGGGTGGTGAGGTTCACGCTTATATATATTAGATTGATTAACAATCCAAAAACTTCTTAGATCATAATTAGTTTTTCCAATAAAGCCAAACATATATTGTTTAAAAGCATCAAATTCTATTATTGATTTTTTGATTTCAGTAAAAGTTTTTTCTTTATCCATTGATGATACTAATTTATGCATTACTAATCACTCCTTATATTCATATAAATACCCATCTATCCATTTACCATTTATTTTCATAACTTTTTCTTCTTTAGAAATTTTCTTAAAACCATTATTTTCAAGCACTTTTTGAGAGCCTATGTTTTTTGTTGATGTCCCTGCTTCAAATACAGTTAATTTATATTCTTTAAATCCTTTTAACATTATTAATTTTACAGATTCAGTAGCATAGCCTTTTCCTTGACTTTCTTCACCTATTCTATAACCAATTTCAGCTTTTCTAATTGAACCCAAACTTATTAAAGTTAAATTTACTCTTCCAACCATTTTCCCATTCAAATCGCGAATAATATACATTAAACATTCATGTTTTGATTGTTCTTCTAGTATTTCTGTCATTATTTCTATAAACTCTTCATAATTAAAGTAACCACATGGTCGTGGTAATAGTGTTTTTTCAAAATACTCTTTATTTTCTAATTCAAATTCGAAAATATCTCGAAGATTTTTTATACTCATTTTCTCTATTTTTATTTTCATTTTATAGCACAATTTCTAAAAATTTATTCGGTTCATTTATAATAAATTTCTTCTCTATTATATTTATATTTTTAATTTGATTATTAAAGATTAAAAAATCTTCAGCCTCATCAACACTAATCCACTTAAATTCACTATGTTCATATGCATTTAATATTACTTTTGAATTCACTTCAACAAAAGCAAGAAATACAGGTACTAGATTTATTACATTATAATCAGTATCGTAAAATTGTTCTAGTAAATCTGCCGAATATAGTTTTATTGGTATGAGACCAGTTTCTTCCTTAATTTCACGTAATGTTGCTTCAACAGCATTTTCACCTTTTTCAACTTTGCCAGATACCATTTGCCAACTACCATTCAAAGTTCTACTTGATCTTCTAATTATTAAATATTTAGATTTACCATCAATAATTTTACAAATAAATGCTGCAATAGAAAATGACTTAACAGGTATTTCTTCACGTATTTCAAATGGTTTCATAAATTCTCCCTATTCATTTTATAATTCTCATATCCTACTGTTAGAAAATCTTCTTGATTTTCCAATCCTCTTATTTTCAAATCTGTAAATATCATTGTTAATTTTTTCAAGCAAATGATATCTTTATTTATTATAGAAATTTCAACAATGTTTGACCATTTTACATACTTTCCTCTATAGTAAAATCCATTATCTGTTACTATTATTTTTAATTGTGTTAAAAATAAAATAAAAATATAAATAAGAAGCAATCCTGTAGTTATATATCCTCTTTCAAAAATATTTACTACAATTACAGTAAGAAAAATAACTAAAATAATAATATAAATTAACTCATATTTAGTAACTATTTTATATCGATGTTTGGATATAATTCTACCACTTTTAATAGTTCGTATATATCCAATT
>JAUCFZ010000073.1 GCA_030377915.1 Clostridiaceae bacterium HSG29 | reverse complement strand
TTGATTTTAAAAGCTCAGGAAAACTTTGAAATAGATATTAATTTTGATGCAGATATTCTAGTGAATTTATTATTAGGAACAACTAATAATATTTGCATAAGATGGAGGATGGAAAAATATCAATTTTCATTAAGTGAAAAAGTTGAAGAAGCGGTTAAATTAATACTTACTAGTATTTTGTTATAAATGAAATAATCTATAAATTTAGGAGGGATTAAACTATGAAATCTGAAAAAATAGTTAAAGATACTCTTATTCTTGAAAGTATGGATGATGGTTGTATAGTTATCAATATATTAGGAGAAATTGATTTTATAAATATTGCTGCTAGAAGAATATTTGGAGTGACTGATGTAATTTCTAAAAACATTAAGGATGTTATTTTTTTAAAAAATAAAATAACAGGTGAAAATATTGATTTATCAATATTATATAAAAAGGTGAAACATAAAAGTTTAGGTTTAGAGAAAGAAACTATATTTATTGATAAAATGAAAAACGAAAAATATATTTCTTCAACCATTTCAGTAATTTTAAACGAAGAGAAAATTCTTATTGGATATGTAATTATTATTAGAGATATAGATAAATTTGTTAAAACAGACAATAAAATAAAAAAAGAAAAAGATTTTCTTTTAGGAATATTAGATAATATTCCAACAATGTTATGGAAAAAAGATATTAATCATTATTTTGAATATTTTAATGAAAAAACAAAAGAAGAATTTAAAATAAATGAAGCACCTGAAAAATTACAAAAATTTTCAAAGAAAGTATTTGTTAATCAAGAAGAACTTTATAATAAATATCAATTAAAATATGAAAAAAGAGAATCATTTGATTTTGAATTAAATGGTAATGGTAATGATGGAAATAAAAAGTTTTATTATGGTAAAGCAGTTCCATATTATAATTCTGAAAATACTTTTGATGGGTATATTGGAACATTAGATGATTTAACGGAAATAAAATTAATTGAAAAAAAATTGATTCATAATAATGAAAAATATTCTAAATTACTAATGAATCTAGAAAAAGGATTTTATTATGGAAAAGTAATTTATAATGAAAATCACGAAATAATAAATATGCAAATAGATGAAGTAAATGATATGGTTTCTAAAATATTTGGTGATAAAAATGAATTATTTAAAGGAAAGCTATTATTTAATGATATTAATAATAAAAATATATCAAATGAAGAATTAATTAACGTTATGGAAGAAGTTATAAATAGCGAAAAAACTGTAAGAAAAGAATTTTATATTGAAAGAATAGATAAATGGTTATTATTTATTTATTATAGTCCAACAAAAGACAATATTGCAGCTGTTATTTCAGATATAGATTTTGAAAAAAAAGCTAAAATTACCTTACAAATTGCTAAAACTAAAGCTGAATCAGCAAATAAAGCAAAAGGTGAATTTTTAGCAAATATGAGTCATGAAATCAGAACACCTTTAAATGGAATTTCTGGAATGATTGATTTAACACTTAGAACTAATTTAAATGAAGAGCAAACTAATAATTTAAAAGTAGCTAAAACATGTGTTAATGCACTTTTAAATATTATAGGGGATATTTTAGATTTTTCTAAATTAGAAGTTGGTAGAATTTCTCTTAATTATGAAAAATTCAATATTAGAGATTTTATTAATGATATAAAAGATCAATATAAATATAAAATTGAAGCAAAAAAAATTATTTTTTTATTGAATATTGATAATTCTTTACCAGAGTATTTGTATGGAGATAAAAATAGAATTAGGCAAATTGTTTCTAATTTATTAGAAAATGCTATAAAATTTACTGAAAAAGGAAAAATTCTTTTATCAGTGAGAAAAAGTAAAAATTTCGGAAAAAATCATATTGTAATATTTAATGTTATTGATAGTGGAATTGGAATTTCTGAAAGTAAGCAAAATAAAATATTTGAAGTTTTCTATCAATTAGATAGAGAACTTACAAGGACGCATGATGGAAATGGATTAGGACTTGCAATATCAAAACAATTAACTGAAATGATGGGTGGAAGAATAAATGTGAGAAGTGAGCTAAATAATGGAAGTAATTTTGAAGTTGTTTTACCTCTTGCTATAGAAATTATAAAAAATAAATTAAATATTAAAGAAATTGATTTTTTAAAACAACCAATTAATATATTTGAACCACATAATGAAATAAAAGGCGAGGAATATTCGGTTGATTTTGTAGAAAAAGAATTAAGAAAATTAAAAGAATCAATTGAGTCAGAGAATTATGAATTAATTGAAATAATAACATTTGAATTAAGAAATTATTTTTTAAAATATGATATGGATGAATTAAAAAAACTTATATTTAAAATTCAATTAGCGGCTAGAAGGTTAGATTTAATTGAAATGAAAAAAAGTTATGATGTATTTGAAAAGAAATATAATGAAGTTTATGGTAAAAAATAATTAAGTATTTGAGAGGAAGAATAATGTTGAAAATATTAATAGTTGAAGATGATAGAATAAGTCAGCAAATTTTATTGAAAATTTTAAGTGATTTTGGAACGTGTGATTTAGTAAATGATGGAGTAGAAGCAATTGACGCATATTTAATGGCAATTGAAGATAATGAACCATATGATTTAATTTCCTTAGATATAATGATGCCTAAAATAGATGGAGTAAAAATATTAGGTAAAATACGTGGCTTTGAGAAGAAAAACAAAATTAAAGAAAATAAGAAAGCAAAAATTATTATGATAAGTGCACTTGCTGAAACTGATTTTATTAAATTAGCATTTGAAAACGGATGTGATTCTTATATTTCAAAACCAATCAATATTGCTAAAATGATTGAAAATTTAAAAGAAATGAAGTTAATTTAAATATAATTATAATCAATGTATTATAGAATTTGAAGGGAGAAAATATGAATTTTTTTTATAATTTAAAAACATCTGTAAAAATATTAAGTGGGTTTATAATTGCTGCAATTCTAATATCAGTTGTAGGATATGTGGGGGTTACTGTATCAAATGATATAAATGCGAATTTGGAAAGAGTGTATGAAGATAGATTTGTTCCTAGTATTATGTTAGCACAATTATTAGAAAACGAATTAAATGCTCAATCTGATATGATTAGAGTTTTATATAAATATAAAGCAGTAGGAGATAAGAATATTATTACAGATGCAGAAAATTCGTTTATAGATATTGAAAATAATATTACTGAATTAGTTGCATCATATGAAGCAACTTCTTTAACAACTGAAGAAAGTGAATTAGTTAGTAAATATAAAAATGCACATTCTGAATATGTTAATAGTAGAAATGATGTTGTTAATTTAGCAGGAAATAATCAATTTGATAAAGCTTTAGAAATGAATAATATCGCAAGAGATAAAAGAGGGATAAGTCAAAATAAATTAAAAGATTTGATTGAACTAAATAAAAGTATTGCAAATGAGCTTAAAAAAGAGAGTGATGTTCAATTAGCAGGTGGTATTAAACTTGTAATTTCTTTAATTGTTGGAGCAATTATTTTATCGTTAGTATTAGGATTTTCAATATCACGCATGATAACCACTGGATTGAAGAAAGTTGTTATTAATGCGAAATATCTTGGTGAAAATGATTTCACATATGAATTAGATAAAAAAATCATTAAAAGAAAAGATGAAATTGGTATATTAGCAGTAGAATTTGATAAAATGCAGAAAAATTTGTCAGGAATGGTTGGAAATATACAAAGTAATAGTCTTGATGTAAGTGCCTCAAGCGAAGAATTAAGTGCTACAATTGAAGAAATAGCAGCACAAGTTCAAACAGTAAATACTGCTACTCAAGAAATTTCTGGAGGTATGCAAGAAACAAGTGCTGCCGTTGAAGAAATAAATGCATCTAGTCAGCAGATTTTAGAATTAGCAAATTTATTATCTGAAACATCAACTAATGCACAAATTAATTCTTTAGAAATAGAAAAAAGAGCAAATGAAATGAAAGAAAACGGTGAACTTTCTAGAAAAGAAGCTAACGAGATATATTTACAGCAAAAAAATGATATTGCTAATTCAATGGAAAAATTAAAAGTTGTTGAAGAAATCAAAGTAATGGCAGATATAATTCAATCAATTGCTGATCAAACTAATTTATTAGCTTTAAATGCTGCGATTGAAGCAGCAAGAGCTGGAGAACACGGGAAAGGTTTTGCAGTAGTAGCAGATGAAGTTAGAAAATTAGCTGAAGAATCAACTCAAACAATTATAAAAGTAAACCCATTAATAAATAGTGTTAATAATGCAGTTGCAGAATTAGCAAACAATTCAAATACTTTATTAGATTTTATTGATACAAAAGTTACTAAAGATTATGATATTCTAGTTGAAAGTGGTGAAGAATATTTAGATGATGCATTATTTGTAGGCAATTTTTCAACTGATTTATCTGAAAAAGTTGCTAATATTACTGAGATAATTAAAGAAGTAAATGATGCAATTGAATTAGTTGCAGCATCTACTGAAGAAGTTACTGCGGGTAGTATGGAAATTTCAACTAATGTTAATGAAATTACAATTGCCGTAGATGAGATTGCTAATGTAGCAGTTAGTCAAGCAGAAGTTTCAGAAAATTTAAATTTAGAAATAGCTAAATTTAAAGTAAATAGTAGTGAGAAAATTTAATTAACAGATCTTTAGGAGTTGAATATAATGTTTAAAAATTTATCAATTAAAAATAAATTTATTATTAGTATTTTCTTAGGTTGCTTAATTCCTTATATTTTAGGCGGTCTATATATTAAAAATTATACAGAAAAATTTCTTTATAATAAAGATATTGATAATACAAGACAAATTGTAGAAGAAATTTCTGAAAAGATAGAATATTTGACTTTTACACAGACTAAAAATTATATAAATATGTTAATAAAAGCTGAACCAATTCAAAATATTAGTGGTGATATAAGTACTTATATGAATTATAAATCGGATGAATTTTTATATGATCCTTCTACAAAAGAGCAAAAAATTTCGGATTATTTTTCATCTTTTAAAGAAACAGATGAATTTGTTAATTTCATTTCACTAGGTACTGATTATGGTGGATATATCGAATATCCAAAATTTTCTCCTATTGATAATTATGATCCTCGTACTAGAGAGTGGTATGAGAATACAATAAATTCTCAAACAGTTAATATATCAAAACCGTATATTAGCAAAGTTACAAAAGATATTATTGTTAGTGCAACTAAAGCATTTAAAAATAAGAATGATGTTAGTGGTGTTCTTGGAATTTCTGTAAAACTTAGTTATTTAATGAAAAACATTACTACTCAAAAAATTGGTGATTCGGGTTATATTATGATTCTTGATAATAATAATGAAATATTAGTTAGTCCAAAACATGAAGATTGGATTTTAAAAACACCAGAGGAATTGAATGTAGAAGGAATCTCATGTTTAAGTAATATGAGTAGTGGGTCATGTGAGTTGAAAATAGATAATGATATAAAAATTATTAATGTATATAGTTCTCCTATTTCTAATTGGAAATATATTGCTGTCAGTGATAAAGATGAAATATTATCTGAATCAAAAAATGCTATGTATATGTTATTTGCAATTTTTACAATTATTTTATTAATTACTTTTATGATTATTAGTTTAGTTTCTAAACGTATTACTGAGCCAATTTTAGAGATAGCTAATGATATAAATTATTTATCAGATTTTGAATTTCATACTTATAATTCTAAGAAATTCGAGAAATTAAATTCATGTTGTATTGAAATTCGTACTATTTCTAAAGCACTTAATAAAATGCATTCAAATTTATTTGAACTTGATAAAAATATTTCACGAATGGATTTAGAAATAAAAAACATTTCTATAGAAGAGAATATTGATTATGAATTATCTTTAAAGAAAGATAGTCTATTTGGTTATGTTGCTGTATCAATTAATAGACTATTGAAAAATATTAGCAAGTATTTAGAACAAATTAAAGAGAATAATATAGAAATTGCTACTAAAAATGAATTGTTACAATCATCAGAAGAGGAATTAAGAGCACAAATTGAAGAAATTACTTTTCAAAAGGAATATATTGAATTTTTTGCTGATCATGATATATTGACTGAACTTCCTAATAGAAGGAAGCTAACAGAAAAATTACAAAATTATCTAACAGAAGGAGTAAATGGAATTGTTGCATTATTAGATTTAGATAATTTTAAAAGAATAAATGATACTTTAGGGCATGTTTTTGGAGATTTAGTATTAAAAGAATTTTCTGATAGATTAATAACTATATCAGAAAAAAATAATATATTTGTTTCACGGTTTGGTGGTGATGAATTTTTAATTTTATCTGATTGTGAAACTAAAGAAGAAATTGAAGAATTTGTTAATAAATTACATGAAGTATTAGATGAGAGAATGATGATAAATGGTAATGAAATTGATATAAAATTTAGCATGGGAATTACACTTTTCCCTAGTGATAGCAATGATATAGATGAATTAATAATGAATGCGGATTTAGCATTATATACAATTAAAAATGAAGTAAAGAATGACTATGCAATATTTAATGAAAGTATGAAAAAAGAATTAAGAGAGAATACGGAAATTGAATTAATACTTTCAAAAGCAATAGAAAATGATGGGTTTAAAATATTTTATCAACCTCAAGTTGAACTTAAAACTGGTGAAATAATTTGCTATGAAGCACTAATAAGATTAAAAGAATATTCAATATCGCCTGGACAATTTATTCCTATTGCAGAAAAAAATGGAATGATTATTAAAATTGGGAGGATTGTAACAGAAAAAGTTATTGAGCAGCTTAGTATTTGGAAAGAAAAAGGTTATTTAATAAAACCTGTATCTATAAATTATTCTGCAATTCAAATAAATGATAATAATTATTTTGATTTTTTAATGAACACATTAAAAAGTTATAATGTGAACCCGAAGTTAATTGAAATTGAAATTACAGAGAATATTTTATTAAAAAATAATGAAAAAGCTCTTAAATTTCTTGAGAAACTTCGAAATGAAAATATTAAGATTGCAATTGATGATTTTGGAACAGGATATTCATCATTAAGTTATTTAACATTTTTACCAATTGATAAAGTTAAATTTGATCGTTCTCTAAATTTAGAACTATTAAATATGAAAAACACTCAAGTAATGAATAGTTTGATATCTGTTATGCATAGTTTGGAATTAGTTATAGTTTCAGAAGGAATTGAAGAATATGAACATATAAAAAAATTGGAAAAAGATAATTGTGATATAGTTCAAGGATATTATTTTTCTAAACCATTAGAAGTTGAAGATGTTGAGAAAACTTTTAATAGTAATTATTTGAACCAAATAAGTAATGATACAGCGTAAATGAAATAATAAAGGCAGGGATAAAATGAGTCCGCGAAAAATTAAAGTAATAGTTGTTGATGATTCAAAGTTATTTTCAAAATTTTTAAGTGAAAAACTAAATGAGGATAATTATATTGAAGTTGTTGGTATCGCAAAAGATCCTTATGAAGCTCGCGATAAAATTTTATCATTGAAACCCGATGTATTAACTTTAGATGTTGAAATGCCTAAAATGGATGGTATTGAATTTTTAAAGAAATTATTACCACAATATCCAATCTCAGTAATTATGGTGAGTTCGGTTAATGAAAAAGTATTTGAGGCATTAGAGGCAGGAGCAGTAGATTTTGTAGATAAGCCGAGTGGTAAAACACCTGAAGATTTAGGTAAATTTGTTAAAAAATTAATAGAAAGTATAAAAGTAGGTTTTATTTCTAAACAAAGAAGGATTCCGATAAGAAACAATGAAAGTATGAGTCGAGAAAATAAGAATGTAGATCGTGAAATTATAAAATCAAGAATGATAGTAATTGGTGCATCAACTGGAGGAACGAATGCTTTGAAGGAAATTATTACATCTCTTCCAAAAGATTTTCCTCCAATAGTAATTAATTCAATAAATCTAACATCGAATTTTTTATATTTTGTAAGTTCAACTAAATCAACAATTTCATTATCATTAAATCCAT
>JAUCFZ010000072.1 GCA_030377915.1 Clostridiaceae bacterium HSG29 | reverse complement strand
TTTTTTTTTTTTTTTTCAAGCAGAAGACGGCATACGAGATCCTGAGATGTCTCGTGGGCTCGGAATGTGTATAAGAGACAGATATTATAATTCTTCTTTACCAGCAATCAAATCTCTATACCAGTAGTATGATTCTTTCTTAGTTCTTTCACCAGTTCCAAAATCGACATAAACAAGTCCAAATCTGTCTTTATATCCTTCAGCCCACTCAAAATTATCTAATAATGACCATTGGAAATATCCTGTTACATTTATTCCATCATCAATGGCATCACTTAACTTAGTCAAATATCTTCTTAGAAAGTCAATTCTTCCTTCGTCATGGACTTTTCCATCCATACTTATCCAATCTTTATTTGAAAGACCATTTTCTGTTATCATAATTGGTTTTTTATATCGTTCATACATAAAATATGGTCCCCAATATAATGCATCAGAAGTGATAGGCCAATCAAGACCTGTAACAGCATGTCCATCATTTGGCTTTACAAATTCAAACCCATTTTCTGAGCTTTCCACAACTTTACCATGATAAATATTTAATCCCATAAAATCAACATTTTCAGATATTATTCTCAAATCTTCATCTAATGACTTTGGTAAGCAATCTTTATAATTCTTAGAAACCCATTCTGGATATCTACCTAACATAACTGGATCAAACCATAATTCATTATCAAAACAAAAATCATATCTTTTAATATCGTTTATTTTAGATTGTCTATTAAATGTATATTCTCTTGCTGCTTTTTTATCTTCATCTGAAGTTGTATTAGGTATACCTGTATCACATACAAACGCAAAACCAACATCTGCATTTTCGACATACTCTCTTATTTTTCTTACAGCTTTACCATGAGATAATAAAACATTATGAGTCATTCTAATAATATCAAATTTACTAAGCTTAAGTCCAGGAGCGTGTATTCCAGATGAATAACCAAGTCCTATAAATACTTGAGGTTCATTAATTGTCATCCAATTCTTAACTCTATCGCCGTATCTTTTTACTACTACTTCAGTATAATCTTCAAACCATTTAGAAGATTCATCATTTAGCCAATGTCCTTTTTTATAAAGTTCATAAGGATAATCCCAATGAAATAATGTTATATAAGGTTCAATATTTTCTTTTATTAATTCATTGATAAACATATCGTAAAATTTTAATCCATCTTCATTGATTTCTCCAACACCATTTGGTAAAATTCGAGTCCAAGATAATGAAAAACGATATGCTTTTAAACCCAAGTCTTTTATTATTTTTACATCTTCTTTTATTCTATGGTATGAATCACATGCAAAGTCTCCAGTATCTCCATTATAAACTCTATCCGGTTCTTTACAAAACATATCCCAAACAGATAGACCTTTTCCATCTTCATAAGCTCCACCTTCTATTTGGTACGAAGCTGTTGCAGCACCCCATTTAAAATCTTTATTAAAACTCATTTTTCACCTTTAACTTTCTTTGTATTTATTCTTTATTCCTTAACTCCACCTAATGCAACTCCAGCTATTATAAACTTAGAAAAAGCTGCATATACTAATACTAACGGTAGAATTGTCATTGCAACTCCTAAATAAATACTACCGTATTCCGTTCTATATATATCTGCTTTCAATAATTGCACCAACATAGGTAATGTATATTTATCCTCAGTACTAATTAACATTAAAGGTACTATTAAATTATTCCATGATCCAACAAAAGTAAATATTCCCATTGTAGCCAAACCTGGTTTCATAAGCGGCAATCCAATTTTATGAAAAATCGACAATTCGGTAGCACCATCTATTCTTGCCGCTTGAACCAATGTTATTGGAAAACTTGAGAGCAAATACTGCCTCATAAAAAATACTGTTGCAGGTGAAGCTAAACCGGGTAAAATGAGGGGAATATAACTATCGGTTAAACCTGCATTTAACATCATTTTATAAAAACCAATAAGACTTAATTGTGCTGGTACCATTAAAACAAATGCGATAATTGAAAATAAAACTTTTTTTCCTTTAAATTCATATACCACAAGAGCATATGCAGTCATTGCAGAAAAATATAATACTACCAAAGTAAAACTTGTTGATATAAACATACTATTTGCAAATCCTCTATAAAAACCAAAACCTCTTCCAGTTAACACTTCATAATTAAATGAAATGAAGTGACTTGGTATCATTGAAAATCCTTGCTGAATTTGTTCTGTAGATCTTGTAGCATTAACCGCTAAAATCCAGAATGGAATAACACTTAAAATAAATAATATAATACTAACAAAATATTTAATCGCCTTTTTAATAAATTTTCTGTTTTTCATATTATCTACTCACCTTTCTTTTATCTTTATTCATTACATAATAAATAAGTGCACTGAATACCATTATTATTAATAAGAGCACAACCGATGCAGTTGCTGACATAAAGAAATTTCTATTTCCTGTAAATGCTTGATTATATACATATATCATTCCTGTTTCAACAGCATAATCAGGTCCACCACCTGTTAATAAGAATGGAATATCAAACATTTGCATTCCACCAACTAAAGATGTAATTAGTATATATAATGTAATAGGTTTTAATAATGGCAATGTAATATTTGTAAAAATTTTCCAATCCGAAGCACCATCAATTTTTGCTGCTTCAAATAAAGAAGGATTAATACCCATTATACCAGCACATAATATTATAAATGTAGATCCATACCATCTCCAAAATTGAATAAATGCTACAATAATTCTAGTCCCTGGTTTACTTCTAAAAAACTCAAATGGTTCCTGAAGAACATCAAAATGTATAAGTATCTGATTTATTGGACCATGAGGAAATCCAAATAATGAATTAAATAAAATCGCTAAAGAAGCAGCAGTTATGATATTAGGTAAATAAAATATTGCTTTAAACATTCCTTCACCTTTTATTTTAACAGCATTATCTGTAAACCATTTTGCTAAAATTAATGCTACTAATAATTGCGGTATAAAATTCATTCCCCATATAATCCAAGTGTTTTTTAATGCTCGTAAAAAATGATCGTTATGTAAAATGTGAATATAATTCTTAAATCCAACAAAATTAAGCTCAGTTTCCCATCCTGCTAAATCAGTAAAACTTAAAGTTATAGTATAAATAATTGGATATAATTGAAATAATAGAAAGCCAATAATAAACGGAATAGCAAACATTTGACCATATTTACTATAATTTGCAATTCCACCTTTTCTTTTCTTTTTTGATTTAGTTAATTCCATAAGAACCTCTTTTCAAAATAATTTTAGTCATTTTTATATTGCATGGAAGAATTAATCTTCCATGCAATTATTATTTTTAGTAATCTAAATTAGGGAATGCGTCTTTTACACTACTAGTAAATGATTCTAAAGCATCTTCTTTATTTTTCTCACCTTTTGTATAAGCTTTTAATTGTTCGTCAAATAACTCATCAATATCAAGGTCACTACCCGTCATTGTTGTTGCATCAATTCCTTTTGCCATTTCTGCAAACATAGCATATTGATTTTGACCAGCTAGGAATTCATCAGCATATGTGTCTTTAACATTTTCAACTACATTCATATTAGCAAGGAAATCTCCGCTTTCTTTAGCATAAGTTGTTAAGAATTCCTCGTTTAAAGTTAAATAGTTAATTAAATCATAAGCAGCTTGCTCCATTTCAGTTCCCTCACGCATTGTTAACCAAGTTCCACCCCAGAAATAAGGTGCCGGTCCTTGTACCATTGCCCAATCGCCTGCAGTAGTATCTCCTGAATTTGCATTTTCAGCATTTGTTTTTAATACATAGTGAAGTCCCCAAGTTGGTAAGAAATATCCAAATACTTCATCATTTGACATTGAAGCAAACCATGTTTCAGACCATTGTTCAGCATCATTTGTTAAACCTTCATCAGTGAATTTCTTTCCAATTTCCATTAATTCTTCAATTTTAGGATCAATTGTAAATTTATTATCAACTATCCATCCTTCACCTCTATCAGCTTTAAATACTTTTGTAAAATCTCCTAAAGAACTAATTATTGCTGTTTCTCCATTTGATTTTTCTTTAATTGTTAAAGCAGCATTATAAAATTTATCAAAATCAGCCAATAATGGTTGAACATCTTCAGGTTCACTAACACCAAGATACTTTTCTGCTAAACTTCTTCTATAGAAATATGCACCCGGAGTTGCTTGCCAACTTAAACCTTTTAATTCTCCATTCTCTGTAGTTGCAACATCTTTTACATATTGCATAACAGGTATTTCAGTAGGCTCAATACCAATTGTTCTTAAATCTTTTGTATATTTAGAATTGAAATATTTTTTTGCATAAGCAGCTTCTACAGCAAAAACATCAGGAGCAGCTTTTCCAGAACCTAAAGCTGGATCTAATTTTGATTGATAATTTTCATTAGGCACTACTACAACTTCAATTTTATAATCTAAATCGTTGTTTTTCTCATAATAATTTTCTATAATTCCTTTTAATTCATCTGTAAAAGTCCAAACTACTAAAGTGTCACCTTTATTTGCTGTTGGCTCTGTTGCAACTGTTTCCGCTTGTTTTTCTGTTGGCTCAGGTGTTGCTGTATTTCCACATCCAACCAAAGAGAATAACATTACAAATACTAATAATAAACTTAATGTTCTTTTCATTCCTTCACTCCTTAATATTTAATTTATATGATTTGGACATAAGTCCATTAAAACAGTACATCACTGTTTATACACTTGTTAGGGACCGCTCCCATTTGCTTTAAAAAATTATTCTTTCTTTGGCTCAGCAGTTGTTTCTCTAATAATAAGTTCGCATTCAAATTCCTTGCTTTCGCCTTTTTTACCATCAACAATCATTTTATATAATTCATTAACGCCATATTCTGCCATTTCTTTATTAGGCTGTCTAATTGTTGTAAGTAATGGAATCTGATTTTTAGTTTCCATAAGATCTTTTGAATCATCAAAACCAACAACAGAAACATCCTCTGGAATTTTAAATCCTAAATCCATTAATCCATCAATTAACCCGCTTGCAGCTATATCATTAAAACATACTACAGATGTAACGCCATTTTCTTCAATTTCTTTTTTTACTATTTTTGCTATTTCATAAGCTTCTTCTATTTCAAAACCAATTTCATAATATGATTGACATTGTAATTTATAATCCATCAATGCTTTTTGATAACCCATATATCTTTCTGAAAATTCTATTCTTTTTTCTTTTTGACAAATATATAAAATTTCAGTATGTCCTAAATTAATTAAATATTCTACAACTTGATAAGATGCATTATAATTATTGATATCCACCATAATTCCTTCTTCAAACGTTAAATTGGTACCAATCCCAACAAATAGTTCTTTATCATTAGATAAAACTTTTAATTCTTGCTTTGATACAACATCCTCACCTAAAAATATATATCCATCAACGCTTTTATTTAATTGCTCTAAATAATTAACTTTACTTGGAGTAGCTTTATTTGTTGTACAATATAAGGCTCCATAATGAAGTTCATTTGTAAATATACTATTAATTTGTCTAACATATTCCGAAAAATAACTGTCAGATAAATCATGAACAAGTACGCCTATAGTATCGTTTCTTTTTAATCCAAGCTTTCTTGCTGCAGCGTTTGGCTTATAATTATATTTTTTTATCGCATCAAGCACTTTTTGTTTTTTATCTTTATTAACACCAGCTTGATTATTTATCACTCGTGAAACAGTACTTTTAGATACACCTGCTTCTTTTGCAATATCATAAATTGTTGCCATATATACCACTTCCTTAACTTTAAAATTACTATATCACAAACTGGGAGCGGTTTCAAGGAAAATGTTTTCATTTTATTAAATAAATATAATTACTTCTATTTTTAGCTATTGTCGAATATAATATTCATAGGATAATTATTTATGAGGAGGATTTAATGAAAAATCTACTTAAGGAAAATTTAGAAAATAAAAAAGCTTCAATTGGAACATTTGTTACTAACCCAACTCCAGATTTAGTTGAAATTATTGCACTTGGAGGTTTTGATTTTATAGTTATAGACACCGAACATGGAGATTTATCTGTTGAAACTACAAAAAATTTAGTAAGAGCTGCTGAATATAGAAAAATCACACCTATTATTCGTGTTACAGAAAATTCAACTACAAATATTTTAAGATCTCTTGATGTCGGAGCACATGGTGTTCAAGTGCCACAAGTCAATACTGTAGAAGATGCAAAAAAAGCAATTGATGCTTCTAAATATTTTCCAATTGGTTCTAGAGGTCTTGCTTTAGCTCGTTCTGCAGATTATGGAAATATAGATGCATTTGATTATTTCAAAAAATCTAATAATGAAACAATGATAGTTGTGCATTGTGAGAACACTGAAGGATTTGGTAACTTAGAGGATATTTTAAAATTACCTGAAATTGATGTTATTTTTCTTGGTCCTTTTGATATGTCTCAATCACTTGGTATTCCAGGACAGATTTATGATAAAAAAATCGAGGATATTGCCAATGAAATTATAAACCTTACTAAGAAATATAATAAATCTGCAGGAATATTTGTTACTAATGCAGAAGAAGCAAATAAAAGAATTAAACAAGGTTTTAAATATGTAACAATTCAAATGTTTGATACTTTTATTTTAAACGCATGTAAATCCGAAATTTCAAAAATTATTAAATAAAAAAAATGGTTCATATCGTTAAATATGAACCATTTTTTTAGTTTTTTTAATAAAATGCTTAAAGATTTTTAATTGCTCTTCATCATTTTCAAACATCATTTCAGGATGAAACTGTAATCCTAAAATAAATCCTTCTTTTTCATTAATAATAGCTTCAATTATTCCATCTTCAGATTTTGCAATTACTTTTAAAGAATCACCTATATCTTTAATTGATTGATGATGAAAACTATTAACCATAATAGTCTTTTTATTATATATTTCAAATAAAATAGAATTTTCATCAATTTCTATTTCATGAATTTTTCTATATTTACAATCTAATGGCGCTAAATGCTCAATCTCTGTTTTATACTCGGTATTAATATCCTTAAATAGTGTACCACCAAAATATACATTTAGTAATTGAATTCCACGGCATATTGCAAGTATTGGCTTATTCAATTTAATGGCAGATTTTAAAAGTCTAAATTCAAATTCATCTCTTATCTTATTTGATTTCATAATACTTTCAGCTTCATCTATATTTTCAACACCATAAAAAGACGAATCAATATCTTCACCACCAGTAAAAATCACTCCATTTACTTTCGAGATAATTTCATCAATCACATTATCGTCTGCATATTTCAATACTGGAATTAAAAACGGTAATCCTCCTGCCCTTTCGACTGCATTTGAATAATCAACTGAAACTCTCGAATGATCCACTCCTTTTAAATGAACAACATTATTTTTTTCATATTCCTCAAATTTTATTATACTTGTGCTTATTCCAATAATTGGTTTCATTTTAAATCTCCTATACTTTTTTTAGCTTTTTCAATTAATTTAAAATAAATTTCCTTTAGCTGTGGTTCATTAGAATGTGTTTCTATTTCATCAATATTAATCCATTTTATACCACTTGTTTCAGCTTCATTTACAATCAAATTTTCATTTTCATCTCCAATTAATATATATGAAATATTTAAATGTAGATGTGTTGATACATACTTACCATTTTTTATATGCCCCCATACAGGAATAATATCAATGGTACTAATCTCGTTATTAAGTGGAATTATATTTTTTAATCCTGTTTCCTCATTTGCTTCTTTAATAGCAATTTCTAGTAAATCACTATCTCCATCTGCATGTCCACCAGTCCATGCCCATGTTTTATAAATATTGTGATGAATCATTAATGTTTTATTAAGCGCTTTATTTAAAATAAAACCTGAACTAGTGATATGTGCAACCTCATTTTCACGAGTTAATACATTATCACCAAAAACATTAATATAATCTAAAATAATTTTCTTATCATTTTCTTCTTGATCATCACTAGGTATATAAGTGTTTATTTGCTTTATATATTTCATAATATCTCCTATTCAATATTTAGAAGTAATTTAAATACAATATGATTATATGATTGAT
>JAUCFZ010000071.1 GCA_030377915.1 Clostridiaceae bacterium HSG29 | reverse complement strand
GATTCATCTATGATTTTTTCAATCATTTTAGTGATATTGTCTTTTAAATTTTCTCCCTCTAAAACCTTATTTCTTTCAGTATATATAATTTCTCTTTGTCTATTAATTACATCATCATATTGTAATACATGTTTACGTACCGAAAAGTTTCTTCCTTCAACTTTTTTCTGAGCTTTTTCAATAGAATTTGATAAAATTGAAGCTTCAATTGGAGTCTCTTCATCCATACCTAAACCAGCAACCATATTTCTAATTTTATCACTAACAAATAGTCTTAATAAATCATCTTCAAAAGATATAAAAAACTGAGATGATCCAACATCTCCTTGACGACCTGATCTACCACGCAACTGATTATCAATACGTCTTGATTCATGTCTTTCAGTTCCAATAATACGAAGTCCACCAGCAGCAATAACCTGTGCTTTTTCCTCAGAAAATTCTTTTTCTAATTCATCAAAATATTTATGATATATAATTTTAGCCTCTTTAATTTCTTCATCATGAGAATCAAGAGGACTTGTTACTTTTTCAAGCATTTCATCATCATAACCATCACGTTTCATATGTTTTTTTGCAACAAATTCAGGATTTCCACCAAGTACAATATCAGTACCACGTCCAGCCATATTTGTAGCAATAGTAACAACATTATATCTTCCAGCTTGCGCTACTATTTCAGCTTCTTTATCATGATGTTTAGCATTTAAAACTTCATGCTCTATTCCTTGTCTTTTTAATAATTTTGAAATGTATTCAGAAATTTCTATTGAAATTGTTCCTACTAAAACCGGTTGGCCTTTTGCATGTGCAATTTTAATATCTTCTACAATTGCATCAAACTTCCCTTTTAGAGTTCTATAAATTACATCTTCCTTATCATTTCTTACTACAGGTTTATTTGTTGGAATAGTTAATACATCCATCCCATAAATATGTTTAAATTCATCTTCCTCTGTCTTTGCAGTTCCTGTCATTCCAGCTAATTTTTTATACATTCTAAAAAAATTCTGAACAGTAATAGTTGCTAAAGTCTGACTTTCTTTTCTAATAGATTGCCCTTCTTTCGCTTCAATAGCTTGGTGTAATCCATTAGAGTATCGTCTTCCAGACATAAGTCTTCCTGTAAACTCATCAACAATTAAAATTTCACCATCTTTTACTACATAATCTATATCTCGTTTCATCAAAGTTCTTGCTCTAAGTGCTTGATTAATATGATGATTTATTTCCATATTTTCTGGCGAACTTAAATTTTCCACACCAAAATACTTCTCAGCTTTAGGTAGTCCTGCTTCATCAGTTAAAACAACAGTTTTTTCCTTTTCGTCAACTGTATAATCAGTCCCATTTATTAAGGTATTTATAAAACTATCTGCTTTTGAATAAAGACCAGTTGATTTTGTTCCTGCTCCCGAAATAATCAAAGGTGTTCTCGCTTCGTCAATTAACGTTGAATCAACCTCATCTATGATCGCATAATTAAAACCTCTTTGAGCTTTATTTTCTTTTCTAACCACCATGTTATCACGTATATAATCAAAACCAAATTCATTGTTTGTACCATATGTGATATCACATCTATAAGCTTTCCTTCTATCTTTACTATCCATACCGCTTATAATACAACCAACAGTTAATCCCAAAAATTCATATACTTTTCCCATCCAAGCTTTATCTCTTTGTGCAAGATAATCATTAACAGTAACTACATGAACACCTTCGCCGCTAAGAGCATTTAAATATGTTGGTAAAGTTGCTACAAGAGTTTTTCCTTCGCCTGTTCTCATTTCAGTAATTCTTCCTTGATGTAAAACAATTCCACCAACTAATTGAACTCTATAATGTTTCATATTTAATGCTCTAAAAGCAGCTTCTCTAACAACAGCAAAAGCCTCCACTAATATATCATCTAGAGTTTCATTATTTTTTAATTTTTCTTTAAATTCATTCGTTTTATTTCTAAGCTCATCATCACTTAATAAAGTCATGTCATTATCTAATTTCTCAATTTGATCTACTATTTTTTCGATTTTTGCAATTTCTCTTCCGTTATACGTTCCAAAAACAGAACCCAACATTTCTATAAATTTACCCATTTTTCTTCCTTTCTATTTAATGTTAAAAATGCTAGAAAATTCTAGCATTATAATTGATGTGGAAATCTCAACATATTGTCGCTTCCTCGGAAATAAGTTTTTTTCATTTCAAAAGATACTAATATTATTAAACCAATTGTTATCACTATATCACCAAAACTTAAAGCTTTGTGAAAAGGATAAATTTCAGGAACTGATAATATCTTTCCAAAATAATATTTCCAATTTGAAATTTCACTAATTAATTTATAATTTATAACATCGTTATTACTTACCAATTGTATAAATTTTTCAGAAGCTTGTGATTGAAGCACAGGCATTTGAAATCCATTTAATACAAATCCAAACATATTTAAAATCCCACCAATTAATATTATAAAAACTCCTCTTATTTCAATATTAATAATAACTGCAAGAAGTAAAATTACATTACCAATCAAAGTGAAAAAATTATAATCAAACAACTGAATTTTAAATAAATTTAGTGCTACAGGTAAATATTGAATCAACGCTCCTACAACTATTAAATACCATCCTCTTATATTCAAGGAAAAAAGATTTGATATTCTTCCTTTTGTTATCATACCAATTATTAAGCCAATAATCAATGCTTCAATAAACATATAAAATCACCTTTCTCATTATCATACCACTTTCTACATTATACATCATTTCATATATATTTTAAAGCATACATTCAAACAAAAACAGCTAAAAGTCAATTTCTTATGACTTCTAGCTGTAATAATTTATTATATAAATTTATCTTAAAAATATGGTTCAATTAATCCGAAATTTCCATCCTTTCTTGTATAAATAACATTAACTTCATCAGTTTCAGCATTTAAGAATACGAAAAAATCATGTCCTATTAATTCCATCTGTAAAGCAGCTTCTTCAGCCATCATTGGCTTAATACCAAATCTTTTACTTTTAACAATTTTACCTTCTATTTCTTTTTCAACAACTTCAGGCACAGCATTAAATTTTATTGACTCATCACCATAATATTTTTTTTCTAATTTTGCTTTGTGTTTTCTGATTTGTCTTGACACTTTTGAAATAGCTCCATCTATGGCACTTCTTATATCGTCAGAAGAATCTTCACCTCTTAAAACAACACCTCTTTTCATTAAAATAGTTATTTCAAAAATCTGATCTTTCTTACGATGAGAAAATGTTAAATGAGCCTCCACGTTTTCATCAAAATACGAATCAAATTTTTCCAATTTACTCACTGCATAATCCACAAATTCATCTCTTACATGCATATGTCTTCCGCTTACTACTATCTTCATATATCCATCCCCTTTCAATAATAATGGGTTTATTTTGTGATACTGTTAATTTACCCATTAAATTCTGCTTAAAACAGAAATAACACTTTTATTTTTATTTTTTAAAAAAAATAAAATGTCATTATTAAAAACATTCTATTGCAATAAATTATTGTTAATATTTAAAAATTCTTTTACTTTCTCTATCTCTTCATGAGTAAATGCTCTGGTTTTAATATTTTTTCTGTTTTTATAGTGTCTATAATTATATTGCTTTTTCTTTAATTCGCAATTACAAAGCGTTACAACTTTATTGCAACGATCAATTACAAAATCATTAAACTCATCAATAATTTCATCAATTTCTTTAGCATAATCATTCTTATCTGTTCTTCTATCAAATATCAAATTAATATCTTTATCATGCGAATCAATCATTTTCATGCATTTTCTAGTATCATTTAAAGCTTCCTTTAATGTCATTGCATTGCCATCATCCTTCAAATAAATTAACTTTCCTTCCATTAAACTTTTAATCGTTATTGTCATAATAATCACCTTCTGTTTTTATAGCATACCACACTTAATTATATACCCAAATTAAGCACAATTATTCATTTTATTTAATAATAGCAATAACTTTTATTAAATAAAAAAAACAATAAACATTTTATATTTATTGTTAATTTTATTATGGTACGCTGTGAGGGATTCGAACCCACGACCAAGTGGTTCGAAGCCACCTACTCTATCCAGCTGAGCTAACAGCGCATATTAAATTATAATTATCTATCAAAAAATAAATCTCAGTTTCAATAATAATTCAACTGAGATACATTTATATTTATATGGGGCGGCTGATGGGATTCGAACCCACGCGTGCAGGAGTCACAATCCTGTGTCTTAACCGCTTGACTACAACCGCCATATGGTACGTCCAAAGGGATTCGAACCCCTGACCCTCGGCTTAGAAGGCCGATGCTCTATCCAGCTGAGCTATGAACGCATATATTTGGTGACCCATTGGCGACTCGAACGCCAGACACCCTGATTAAAAGTCAGATGCTCTACCAACTGAGCTAATGGGTCATTTCTATTAACAATAAATCTTAGTGCTACCATAGTCATAATGTCTGGGTTACATAAGTGATTATGGATCGTTTTAAAAAGTTAAAATGGGGCGGCTAGTGGGATTTGAACCCACGCATGCAGGAGTCACAATCCTGTGTCTTAACCACTTGACTATAACCGCCATATGGTACGTCCAAAGGGATTCGAACCCCTGACCCTCGGCTTAGAAGGCCGATGCTCTATCCAGCTGAGCTATGAACGCATATCTTGGAGCGGGTGAAGGGAATCGGACCCTCGCAATCGGCTTGGAAGGCCGAGGCTCTACCACTGAGCTACACCCGCATTTAATTCCTTATTTCTCTTTAACGACGAATATCATTATATAGATATTACTTCATTAAGTCAATACTTTTTTAATGAATTTCACATTACTTTCATCTATCTCCATAATTACATAACTTCCGTGGTTGCAATCTCTAGGCTTACTAAGACTTCCTGGGTTAATAAATCTAATCCCATTCTCATAAAAATCAGAATATATATGTGTATGTCCAAAAAAAACATAATCAGCTTCAGATTCTTGAGCTTTTAAACTTAACCTATGATAACCATAATTAACTTTATAATTATGCCCATGAGTTAAGAAAAATTTTTTATTATATACATTTACAAAAATATCATTAAGACCCTTTAAATTATAATCTGTATTTCCTTTAACAGCACAAATATCAGCTGTGATATGATGCTCAATTTCATAAATATCTGAAATGTGATCTCCAAGAAAGAACACCTTCTCCGGGTTTTCACGAATAATAACTTTCAACAACGTTTCTTTTCTTCCATGCGAATCACTAATTATTAATATTTTCATTAATCTCACCATAATATTTTTCAAGTTTTTTCTTTAACTCTTTAAGCGCTCTAGCACGATGACTGATTTCATTCTTTAAATCTGAACCCATTTCTGCAAAACTAAGATTATGTTCCTTTACATTAAAAAGCGGATCATACCCAAATCCATTTTCACCTTTTAATTCCGTTCCAATTATCCCATCAATTTCACCACGAGCTACAATTTTATCTTCATTTGGAAAAACCACAGTAATAACAGTAACAAATTTCGCACCACGTTCTGAGCTTTCAACACCCTCTAAAGCAGAAATCAACTTTACATTATTAGATTCATAAGTTGCATTTGTGCCAGAATATCTTGCTGAATAAACACCTGGTGCTCCATCTAAATAATCAACCATTAAACCCGAATCATCCGCAATTGTTGGAATATTTGTTAAATCACAAACTGTCTTCGCCTTTATATACGAATTTTCTTCAAACGTATCTCCATCTTCAATAATTTCTAAATCTTGCAAACCAACATCACTCATCATTACAAGCTCAATATCAAATTTTTCAACAATTTTATTTATTTCCTCTAATTTATGTTTATTCCCTGAAGCAAGTACATATTTTTTCATTAATTTTCTCCCAAATCCATTTTTACCATTTCTTTTTGAACTTCAATTAACTTTAAAATTCCATTTTCAGCATATTTTAAAAACTCATCTAATTCATCTCTATCAAATACACCTTCTTCTGCAGTCCCCTGAATCTCAACAAATTTTCTGTTTCCAGTCATAACAACATTCATATCTACATCTGCGTTAGAATCCTCTTTATAACATAAATCAAGCATTACTTCACCATCAATTTTACCAACACTAACTGCTGCCATATAATCATTAATCGGATTATCTATTAAAATACCCTCATTAATTAATTTTCCAATTGCTAAAGACATAGCTATAAACGCACCAGTAATTGATGCAGTACGTGTTCCTCCATCTGCTTGTATTACATCACAATCAATCCAAATAGTTCTCTCACCTAATTTTTCTAAATCTACAACTGCTCTTAAAGATCTTCCTATAAGTCTTTGAATTTCCATAGTTCTTCCAGATATTTTATTTCTTTCACGCCTAAATCTATCCTCAGTAGCAGCAGGTAGCATAGAATACTCAGCGGTAACCCATCCTTTTTTTTCATCTTTCAAAAATCTAGGTACTTTTTCTTCAATTTTTGCACTACATATGACTTTTGTATTTCCCGTTGAAATCAATACAGAACCATCTGCATGCAATAAATAATCTTTTTCAACAACTGTTTTTCTAATCTCATTATTATCTCTATCTACTCTTTTCATAATTTCCTTCCTATTTAGATTTAATAAGCATTATTGCTACATCATCAGTATATTCACTATTATTTTCTTTATGTTTACTTAAAAAATGCCAAAAAATATTTTCTAAAAATTCATGAGGATTTTCTTCAAGCAATTCAATATTTTCTCTTGAAAAATTTTCCACTTCTGGCCAACTTGAAAAATCAGAAGATTTTCCAGAACTAAATAAACCATCAGTATAAACCAATAATGTATCGCCATTATTCATATCAACACTTTCATTAATATATCTAATACCATCAAAAAAACCTATATTCATCCCAGTTTGTTTCAACGGTAAAACTAAATTTTCACTCTTGTGATAAAGTACAGGAAATGGTTGGCCTGCACTTGAATAAAATAATTTCCCATCTTTAATTAAACCTACAAATCCTGTAAAAACAACACTTGTATCAGTTGCACTTGTATAGAAATAATTAAAAACATTATGATTCATATTTTCCAGCATTTTTGCTGGCGAATGAATATCTTTATTGCTAACACCATTTCTAAACATTACTTTAACCATTGAAGAAATCATTCCAGCAGCTATTCCATGACCTGTTACATCTGCAATCATAAACCAAAATCCTTCTTCATTATCAACACAATCAAAAAAATCTCCGCCTATTCCCATACATGGTCTATATTTTATAAACAAATCAAAATCAGAAAACTGATTTGTTTTAGGCAACATAAGATTTTGAAACAGATTAGCAGTTTTCATTTCATCTTCAATAACTTCATTTAGTTTTATTATTGTTTTTTTCTGTTCATAATATTTAATGGCATTAATTACTTTCAACGGCAATATTATTTCAATATCCTCTTTTGAAAACGGTTTAGTAAAATAATCAATAGCACCTCCACCTAAAGTTTTTTCCACACTTGAAATCTCAGTAATTGTAGAACTCACTATTACCGGGATATCCTGCAATTTAGGATTAGCTTTAAGCTCTTTCAATGTTTCAAAACCATTTTTTACAGGCATAATTAAATCGAGAATAATTAAATCTATTTCGTTATTTTCAAGTATTTCAAACACTTCAACACCATTAATGGCCTCGAATATTGAAACTTCATCCATATTGTCATTTAATATTTTCTTTATAATAAACCGATTCATTTTCCCATCATCAGCTACTAAGACATTATGACTCATATGATCATCTCCAAATTATTCTTCTATAATAAAAAATTCATCCAATCTCATCAATTTAAACAACTGTACAATATCACTACTTGCATTTATAATTCTAAATTCTAACCCTTCATTACTTATATTTTTATATAACCCAACAACAAACGAAACACCTACTGAATCAATATTTTCAATACCATTCAAATCAATAACCACTTCATCTATTTCACCAACTTCATTTAAAGCTTCATTCAGAACTACTTTCATTTTTTTTACATTTGGCGCAATTAAATCACTCTCAATAATAAACGTCATTAAATTATTTTCAATATTTTTTCTCATTTTACATCTCCTTATCTAAAACATACTTTAATACAATTTCATTTTTACTAAATTTATATTTAAAACCATATTTAGTTATTAAATCTAACCCTCTAGATCTAAGCTTCATTGTAAAGCCATCATCAGCATTATAAAATTGATCCTTAATACAGCCTTCCCCTTCATCTCTAATCCTAAAAGTAAATACCTCTTTGTCATAGTCTATTTTACAATAAACACTCTT
>JAUCFZ010000070.1 GCA_030377915.1 Clostridiaceae bacterium HSG29 | reverse complement strand
AGAAAAAAAACAGAGTATATAGAAATGAAAAACTGAAGAAAATTCTTTAGTTTTTTTATTTTCATATACTCTGTAATATTATTAGACATTAAATCTAAAATTAACTATATCTCCATCTTTCATGATATATTCCTTACCTTCTAATCTAATCTTTCCATTCTCTTTAGCTTTTAACATTGAACCTGCAGCTACTAAATCATCATATGAAACTATTTCAGCTCTAATAAATCCTCTTTCTATATCAGAATGGATTTTAGAAGCAGCCTTTGGAGCTTTTGTTCCTTTTTTTATTGTCCAAGCTCTTGTTTCGATTTCACCAGTAGTTAAGTAACTCATAAGATTTAATAGAGAATAACTTGATTTTATTAATTTATTTAAGCCGGATTCTTTTAATCCGAGGTCTTCCAAAAACATTTGAGCTTCATCATCATCAAGTTGAGAAATTTCCTGCTCAATTTCAGCGCAAATTGCAACAACTTCAGCATCTTCGGTTTTAGCATATTCTTTAACAAGATTTACAAATTTGTTTTCTGAAATATTATTTACTAAATCATCTTCGCTTACATTAGCTACATAAATGATTGGTTTTGTTGAAAGCAAGTTTAAAGTGCTAATAAATTTAAATTCATCTTCTTTAAAATCAAGTGTTCTTGCAGAAACTCCTTCTTCTAGACCTGTAAACAATTTTTGAAGAATATCTAGATTTTTTTTAGCTTCTTTATCACTCTTAGCAAGTTTTTTTGTTTTTTCAATTTGTCTATTAATTAATTCTTGATCAGAAAGAATCAATTCATAATTAATTGTTTCTATATCATTAATAGGATCAATTACTCCATCAACATGGACGATGTTGTCATTTTCAAAACATCTTACAACATGTACTATTGCCTCGACTTCTCTAATATGTGATAAAAATTTATTTCCAAGGCCTTCACCCTTTGATGCACCTTTAACAAGTCCTGCAATATCATAAAATTCAATTGCTGTTCTTAGAATTCTTTTTGAATTACTTATATTAGATAGTATTTGCAATCTTTCATCTGGTACACTTACGACACCTATATTTGGGTCTATTGTACAAAATGGGTAATTTGCAGACTCAGCACCTGCTTTTGTAATTGCATTAAATAAAGTACTTTTTCCTACATTGGGTAAACCGACAATTCCTAATTTCATTTGTTACACATCCTTTCGCATATTAATACTATTGAATTATAATGTATAATTCAATGTTTTACAAATATTTTTAATAATAATTTTATTTTTAGTAAAAATCATATATAATGATATGCGCGAGTAAGAAAAGAGGAAAATATGATAAATGATATTAAAATTGTTGAAATTAATAAAGATATAAGGCTTCATTTAATTGAATCGAGTAAATTTAAAACTGATTTGATAGGTATTTATATTAAAAGACCGTTAAAAGAATCAGAAGCTTCAATGAATGCAGTGTTAACAAGAATACTTGAAAGAGGAACAATGAAATATAAGACGACAAAAGAGTTTAATGAAAAATTAGATGATTTATATGGTGCTGTCTTAGTTTCTGATGTTCATAAATATGGTGAGAAACATGTTTTTCAATTTAAAATGCAGATTCCAGATAAAAAATATATAGACTCAGAAAATATATTTGAAGAATCTATTGAAGCATTGAATGAAATGATTAATAATCCGCTTTTAATTGATGGAGCATTTGATGAGGAATTTCTTAAACTAGAAAAAAAGAATTTAATTCAAACAATAAAATCTATTAAGGATGATAAGGTTACATATGCAATACATAAATGTATTGAAAATATGTGTGAAAAAGAACCTTATAAAATTTCACAAAATGGCTCAATTGATGAAGTAGAAAAAATTAATTCTAAAAATTTATATGAACACTATAGAAAAGTTTTGAAAACTTCACCTATTGATATATGTGTTATTGGTGATATGGAATTTGATTATATTGAAGAAATAATTCGAAAAAAACTTGTTTTTGAAAGAGACGAAATAATTAAAATTGGTCGTGAAAAAACAGATATTGAAGTTAATGAAGTGAAAATAATTGAAGAAGAAATGGATGTTACGCAAGGAAAGCTTACTCTTGGTTATAGAACAAATATTAGATATGAAGATGCTAATTATGAAGCTAGTGTTTTATTCGCATCAATACTTGGTGGGGGAGCTAGTTCAAAGCTTTTTAATGAAATAAGAGAAGAAAAAAGTTTATGTTATTATATATATGCTAAACTTGAAAAATTTAAATCAATTATGTTGATTGCAGCGGGAATAAATTCAAAGGATAAAGAAGAAGTTATCGAATTAATTAAAAATAATATTTTAAAGATTCAAAATGGTGGAATAAGTGATGAAGAATTAGAAATAGCAAAAAAATCAATAATTTCTTTGTTAGAAGCGAGATCGGATTACCCAAATTCTTTTATTAATTATTATTATGATCAGACATTAACAAGGAAAAAAATTGATATTGAAAAAACTATAAAAAAATATCAATCTATTTCTATAAACGAGATTGTGGAAGCAAGTAAAAAAATAAAACTTGATACTATACATTTTATTAAAGAAAAGGTGCATTTGAATGAAAATTAATGAAATTTATTATAAAAAAATAAATGAAAAACTTTATGTTGGAGAACATGAATCGGGATTAAAAGTATATGTTTTTCCAAAAAAAGATTTTAGTAAAAAACACGCATATTTTATGACAGAATATGGTTCTGTATTTAATTCTTTTATTGGTGCAAATGGAGAAGTTATTGATAAACCTATTGGAATTGCACATTTTTTGGAGCATAAAATATTTGAGGAATCAGAAGGAAATATTTTTGAAAAATTTGCTTTATTAGGTGCGAATGTAAATGCATATACAAAATTTGAATCAACTACTTATAATTTTTCTACTGTTGATAATTTCTATGAAGCATTAAAACTTTTAATAGAATTTGTTCAAAAACCGTATATTACTGAAGAAAATGTTGAAAAAGAAAAAGGTATTATTGAACAAGAAATAAAAATGTATTTAGATGATGCAGATTGGAAAGTTTATTTTAATGCTTTAAAAGCAATTTATGAGAATAATGAGGTTAGAGAAGATATTGCGGGATCTGTTGAATCGATTAAAGAAATTACAAAAGATGATTTAATGGAGTGCTATAATTATTTTTATTCGCCTGCAAATATGATTATTTTTGTTGTTGGAGATGTTGATAAAGATGAAGTTTTTAATACAGTAAATAGTTCCTTATCAGAAGAATTTATTGGAAGAAAAACAGTTCCAAAGGTTATTTTCAAAGAGGAAAATAAGAATGTGAATTTAAAAGAAATACATGAATATATGGATGTTTCTCAAGCGAAATTTATTTTTGGATTTAAAGATACAAGAAAATATTCAGTGGAAGAATTATATAGAAGATCTTTTGCAATAAAAATTGCGATTGTAAGTGCTTTTGGTGTATCAAGTTCATTTTATAATAATGCTTATGAAAATGGGTTAATAGATGAAAGTTTTTCGTCTGAGCATTCATTTAGCAAATATTATCTACATACAATTTTTGGTGGTGAATCTGATTATCCAATTGAATTATATGAAAAAGTTTTAGAGGAAATAAAACGTATCAAAAAAGAAGGATTTGATTTAAAAAGTTTAACAAGAATAAAAAGAAAATTTACAGGTAGATATATTGCTTCGTTTAATTCTCTTCAATCTATTGCATCGTTATTTACGGATTATTATATTAAAGGGATTAATAGTTTTGAATATTTAGATGTTCTTGAAAATATCTCTTTTGATTATATTAAGGAAGTATTTGATGATCATTTTGATACAGATAATTCTGTGATATCTATAATAGAAAGTGAAGGTAAATAATATGGTAGATCCTATTGCGTTTAGTTTATTTGGGATTGATGTAAGATGGTATGGTATTTTTATGGCTTCTGCAATGTTGATTGGATCATTAATAGTCATGAAATTTGCAAAAAAAAGTGGTTATAAGGAAGATGATATTATTGATTTAATTCTTGTAGTAATTCCATTTGGAATTATTGGAGCAAGGTCTTATTATGTACTTTTTAACTTAGATTATTATGCTGGTGATTTTTTAAAAATGATTAATTTAAGAGGCGGAGGACTTGCTATACATGGCGCTGTAATTGGTGGTATTGTAAGTGGTTATGTATTTTGTAAAATTAGGAAAATAAATTTTAATGAACTTATAGATTTTGCTGCTCCTGCATTGATATTAGGACAAGCTATTGGAAGATGGGGTAATTTTACAAATGGTGAGGCTCATGGTGGAGTAACTAATCTTCCGTGGGGAATAATGGTTGAAGGACAAAAAGTTCATCCTACTTTCTTATATGAATCAATTTGGAATATGATGATATTTCTCTTTTTAATATTAATAGCTAATAAATTTAAGAAAAAAAATGGAGATATTTTTGCAATGTATATGGGCTTATATTCAGTTGGACGTTTTATAATTGAAGGTATGCGTACTGATAGTTTGATGCTTGGACCATTAAGAATGGCACAAGTAATTTCGCTTGTACTTATTGCTATAAGTGGATATATATTGTTTTTTAGAAAAAATAAATAATAAAATTTACTAGTAGAGGTGCTTTTTAAAAGCATCTTTTTTTTTGATTTTTTGATTCTTGAAATATTATGTAATGCTTATGTAAAGAAATGCTTTGGATATTTATTATATTAAATAAAAACACATTTTTTTTAAATAAAATTTACTCAAATGTGGGGGAATGTGGTATAATATGGGAAAGATACCCATAAGCGGGGTGATATTATGTTTATCGGGGAATATAATCATAAGATTGATAATCGTGGACGAATAAATATACCATCTAAACTTAGATATGATATGAGTGAAAGATTTTATTTAACAAAAGGTTTAGATAATTGTCTGTTCTTGTTTCCGGAAGATGAATGGAAAGTTTTTGAAGAGAAATTGAAAACTTTACCATTGACTAACAGGGACGCAAGAGCTTTTGTACGTATGTTTTTCGCTGGTGCTACTGAATGTGTAGTTGATAAGCAAGGGCGTATAAATATTCCTAATAATTTAATTAAACATAGTGATATTGAAAAAGATGTAATGATAATCGGTGTAGGGCAAAGAATTGAATTATGGAGTAAAGAAAATTGGGATAAATATAATGAACCAGATAATATAAGTTATGATGATATTGCTGAAAAAATGGCAGAATTGGGGATATAGGTGATTTTATGGATTTTAAACACGAATCGGTTTTATTGAATGAATGTATTGAAAATTTAAAAATTAAAAGTGATGGCATTTATGTTGATGGAACACTTGGTGGTGCAGGGCATTCAAAACACATTTTAGAAAAACTTGATGATGGTTTATTAATAGGAATTGATCAAGATGAGGATGCATTGAAAGCTGCTGATGATGTTTTAAAAAAAATAAATTCAAATTATAAGCTTGTTCACAGTAATTTTTCAGATGTTATTAATGTTCTTGATGATTTGGGAATTGATAAAATTGATGGGATTTTACTTGATCTTGGTGTTTCATCATATCAAATAGATAATCCTGAAAGAGGTTTTTCTTATATGAAAGATGGAGATCTTGATATGAGAATGGATCAAAGTCAATCTTTGACAGCCAGAAAAGTTGTTAATGAATATTCATATGATAAATTAATTGATATATTTTTTAAATTTGGAGAAGAAAAATTTTCTAAAAGAATTGCAAGACATATAGTCGAAAAAAGAGCTGAGAAAGAAATTACTACAACTATTGAATTAGTTGATATTATTAAAGGATCATTACCTGGTTCAGAACTTCATAAGGATTCACATCCAGCAAAACGAGTATTTCAAGCGATAAGAATAGAAGTTAATAATGAGTTGGGTATTATCGAAGATACAATATTTAATGTTATAAAGAGAATGAATAAAGGTGGAAGAGTAGTGATAATTACTTTTCATTCTTTAGAAGATAGAATAGTAAAACATGCATTTAAAGAATTATATATTGATTGTGTTTGCCCACCAGGAATGCCAATCTGTACATGTGGTAAAAAAAGAGAAATAAAAATAATAACTAAGAAACCAATATATCCGACAGAAGATGAGTTGAATGTTAATAGTAGATCAAGAAGTGCTAAACTAAGGGTTGCAGAAAAAATATAGAAACGAGGAAATTATGGGTGCGGCAAGAGAATATCGCTATGATAGTTATAATTACTATAAAAATGATAATAAAATATTAAAAATTGCTGAAGAGAATAATAAAAAATGCAAACAAAGAGAAAGATTTGCTAATAAATTTTTTACTTCAATTTTATATTTTGCATGCATATTAATGGTGTTTTCGCTTGCTTTTCTTTTAGTGCAAAGGAATTCTTTAATAGTTAAGTTTAAAACTGAATCTTTAAATTTGGAAAAAGAAATAAGAGTTAAAAATTTGAGAGTTGAGAATTTAGAATCTGATATTAGTAGAAATTTGGATTTAACAATGATTGAGAATAAGGCTACAAATGAGTTGAATCTTATATATCCTGATTTATCTCAAACTATATATATAAAAGAAAAATGGAAATATTCAATAAAAGATGTTGATGAAACAATAAACAGTATAAGTAAAATTAATAATGAGGTACAAAATGAAGAATAATAATAGACCAAGTTACCTGATGAAAAGAAGATTGTTTTATGTGGTAATAATTGTGTCGTTATTATTTTTTTATATTAGCGCTAATTATTATAAAATTCAGATATTACAAAAAAATTTCTATACTGAAAAAGCATTGGCTAATCAAATGAAAACTTTTGAAATTGCCGCAAAACGCGGAAATATTTTTGATAGAAATGGAGAAAAATTAGCATATAGTATTTCAAGATATAGAGTATATTTAGATAAAAGAAGTTTTAATATCGAAAATAGAAATGAATTAATTAGTATTTTAGGTGTAAGCGAAGAAAAATTTGATTATTTATATGAAAATAAAAATAATACTTATACTTTGATGAGAAATATTGAACAGGATATTCATGATAAACTAACAATTGAAGATTATGATGGTATTTGGATGGAAGATGATTCGATGAGGGTTTATCCAAATGATGATTTAGCATCAAGAGTTATTGGCCATACAAATGTGGATTCGGATGGAATTGTAGGAATTGAATATTCACTAGATAGCGTTTTAAAAGGTACAAATGGAACTGTAAGAGCAAAAACAGATGCAATTGGCAGAAGATTGCCCTATGGAAATGAAGAGATTATTAATCCGATTAATGGTTCTGATGTTTATTTAACAATTGATGAGGTTATTCAACATTTTACAGAAAAAAGCATACAAAAAGGTTTGGAAAAAACAGGTGCTAAGAATGTTTATGCGATTGTTATGGATGTAAAAACAGGAGAAATATTAGCAATGGCAAGTACACCAACTTATAATTTAAATGAACCAAGAGAAAAACCTGAAGCTATTTCAGAAGAAGAGTATGAAGAATTATCTGATGAAAAAAAAGTTGAATTATGGAATGAAAATTGGAAAAATCCAATTGTTTCAAATATATTTGAACCAGGCTCTACTTTTAAAATAGTAACAGCGGCTATTGGGTTAGAAGAAAATGTAGTATCACCAACTACTGTTTTTAATGAAAAAACAGGTTATATAAATGTATATGATAGAAAAATCAAATGTTGGTATTATCCTAACCATCATGGTGAGGAAACTTTTGTTGAAGCTATGGAGAATTCATGCAACCCTGTTTTTGTAAAAGTAGGTCAAAGCATTGGACGTGATAAATTTCATGATGGACTTGTGAAATTAGGATTAAATGATGAGCAAACAATAGAATTGCCAGGAGTGGTTGAATATAAAGTTCGAGAAAAAAATAAAATTGGGCCTGTTGAATTAGCAACTATGAGTTATGGACATGGGATATCATTGACATCAATTCAATTAATAAGAACTTTAAATGCAATTATTAATAATGGGAATTTAGTTGAACCAACTATAATTAAGAAAGTTATAAATAATGATGATATTGTGGTTAATGAAAATATAGGAATTAATAAAAGAAAAATTATTTCTGATGAAACATCAAAAAATATTAAATTGATGTTGGAATCGGTTGTTAATAATGGTTCAGGGAAATCTGCTAATATTTCAGGAATTAGAGTAGGTGGAAAAACAGGTACAACTATGAAATTGGAAAATGGTGTTTATAATGAAGAAAAAGGAATTGCATCATTTTTTGGATTTGCTCCTGTTGAAGATCCAGAAATATCTGTTCTTGTTATTGTGGATGAGCCAAAAGATAGTATTTATGGTTCTGTAGTAGCGGCTCCAATTTTTAAAGAAATTATGGAATCTTCTTTAAGACAAATTGGTGTAAAACCGAATTTCAAAGAATAATATTTTGTGGTATAATTTTTTAGGTGAGAGTTGAAATTAAGGTTAAAAAAAATTGTGGTTACCAAATATCTTTCTATAACCGCGATTTCAATTTCACATATTGTATCAAATTGCTATCATAGTCTATGGGGATTCAAT
>JAUCFZ010000069.1 GCA_030377915.1 Clostridiaceae bacterium HSG29 | reverse complement strand
CCGTATTACTATTAATAAAACAACGCATAAATATAACTGAAAAATTAAAAAATATAAATATATCAAAATTTATTAATGGTGTAAATAATGATGAATTTATTAAATTGATGTTTGAATAATTATAAAAAAGAGTGAAAAGCTCTTTTTTTAATGAAAAACAAAAAAAAATTTGATTTATTAAAAATTATGTAGTATAGTTGAATTGTAGAACAATAGGACACAAAACTAGCCCGGAGGAATTCTGGGTTATTTCAGAAATTAACTTGTAGGACATTAGTATAATTGAGGGGGTAACTGTAAATGAGTGCAAAAAAAGATGTATGGGCAATTATTGGAGCAGGTAATGGAGGACAATCTGCAGCTGGACATTTAGGAGTTCAAGGGTTTCAAGTAAGAATTAATGATGTAGTTAAAGAAACAATTGATGCAATTAATGAACAAGGTGGAATATATCTTGAAAATGGTGTAGTAAATGGATTCGGGAAAGTTGAATTTGCATCTTTAGATATGGCTAAGGTTGTTGATGGAGCAGATATAGTTATGGTAATTGCACCTGCATTATATCATAAAACAATTGCTACTGATTTAGCTAAAGTAGTTCAAGATGGACAAATTGTATTTATACATCCAAGCGCTACAGGTGCTGCACTAGAATTTTATAATATTTTTGAAAAAGAAAATTGTAAAGCAGATGTTGTTCTTTCAGAAGCAATGTCATTATTATATGCATGTAGAAGTCCTAAAAGGGGAACTGCTTCAATAAAAGGAATTAAAAGAAAATTAATGGTAGCTGCTTTACCTGCAAATAAAACTGAAATGGTAGTTGAAAAATTAACTAAAGCATTCCCTGAAATGTATGCAGGAAGAAATGTTTTAGAAACTAGTTTTGAAAACTTAAATGCTGTTGTTCATCCAACACCAACACTTTTCAACACTTCACTTATTGAATCAGGTAGAAAATGGAAATATTATTATGATGGAATTACAAAATCAATTGGTGATTATGTTGTTGAACTTGATAAAGAAAGAATGGAAATTGCTAAGAAATATAATTTGGATTTAAATTCTGTAATGGATTGGTATGATATTCTGTATGATGCTCACGGGGAAAATTTAGCTGAAACTGTTAGTGATGTAAAAGCATATGCTGAAATTACTGGTCAAGAATCAATTTATACTAGATATGTTTTAGAAGATATTCCAATGGGATTGGTTCCTTATAAAGCTTTAGCTGATTTAGCTGGAGTAAAAATTGAGAGAATTGAAACTATTATTAATTTAGGAAGTCAATTATTAAATAAAGATTTTGAAAATGAAGGAAGAACATTAAAGAGAATGGGAATAGATGGAATGACAATAGAGGAAATTCTTCACTTTGTAGAAACAGGCGAAAAATAAACAAACTCCCTTTAAAAACTAGCGTACTAAAAGCGCTAGTTTTTTTGTATATATTGTTAAAAAAATAACTACTTTTAATTATCTAAATGTAGTATAATTAGAGTTGTGAAGGGAGCGTTAATATGATAAATAGTGAGGGACCAATTAAACCAATAAAAAAGAAAAATTTTTTTGAAGAAGTAACTGAACAAATATTGAAACTGATAAAGGAAGGAACTTTTAAACCAGGCGATAAATTACCAGGTGAAGTTAAATTATCAGAAAGTTTTAGTGTAAGTAGAAATTCTATTAGAGAATCATTAAAAGCTTTGGAGTTGACAGGTGTTTTAAATTCATGGCCGGGGAAAGGTACTTTTGTTTCAAAAAGTGCTTTATTGAATATAAGGAATATGGAATTAATTGAATTAATAAAAGAGAAGAGTACTTTTAAAGAACTTATGGATGTAAGATTACTTATAGAACCTGAATTAGCTTATATGGCAGCTAAAAATGCAACTAAAGAGGATATAGAAAAATTATACGAAATTGTTAAAGTAGGGCGAGATGCACGTGAAGCAAAAGAGTATGTTATAAATATTGGAATGAAATTTCATACTTTGATATACGAAATATCAGGTAATAAGATTCTTGCTAATTTTATTAATTCAATTACTGATTATCTAATTGCACAAAGAGAAGTTATAATGATGAAACATTTAGATCAATATATTGTAGAAGTTGAATTGCATGAGCATATTGCAATGCTAGAGTGCATTGAAAAAGGTGAAAGTGAAAAAGTAAAAAAAATGATGTATGATCATATTAAAAATTCTACACAGATTGTTATGGATGGAGAAAATGAAACTAAATAAGGCTCAAATTTAAGAGCCTTTTTTTTTTGTGAAAAATTTTATAAAACAAATTGTTTTTTTATATGTACATAAGATATATAATATGGTATAGTTTAATTGTAGGACAATTCTAATAGTTCACAGAATTATTAGAACAGTAATTATTTTTAAATCAGGAAGGAGAATAAATGAAATTATTTAAGAAATTAATAAAATTTTCTGTTAATTTTCAGAACAAAGCTACATCCTTTGCTATGATAATTTTACCATTTATAGTAGTAGTACAAGTTTTACTTAGATATGTATTCAAAGCTCCATTAATGGGAATTGAAGAATTATTGTTATTTCCAACAGTTTGGTTATATATGCTAGGGGGTGCTGTTGCATCTGAAAAAAGAGAACATATATCGTGTGGAATTCTAAGTCTATATATTAAAACTGAAAAAGGAATGCAAAGATTTAATGTTATTAAAATGTTTTTCTCATCATTAATTAGTTTATGGGTTACATATTGGGCATTTTGGTATTTTAGTTATTCATTGAAAATGTGGAAATTAAGCGATTTATTGTATATTCCTATGTTTTTAGCGGAAAGTGCACTATTCATAGGATTTTTTGTTATGAGTATTTATACAGTTTATTATTTGGTTATGGACTTTAGAGTTTTAAGAGGTAAAGACAGCCAAGATTTAGAGGGGGGTAATTAATGCTTACTATTGTTTTATTAGATGTTATCTTATTAGTTGCATTATTAATGCTTAGTATTCCACTTCCGTATTGTTTTGGTGGAGCATTAGCATTTATGGCGATATTTGGTGACGTATCTATGAAAAGTATGATGTTATGGGGATTTAATCAAATCATTAGTCCAGTATTACTAGCGAGTCCATTATTTATTTTAGCAGGAACACTTATGGGATCTACTGGAATAGCAAAAAAATTATTAGATTTTGCTGATATATTTGTAGGTAAAATCAAAGGTGGTATTGGTGTTACAGCTGTAGTTACATGTGCTGTAATCGGTGCGATTTCAGGAAGCGGATTTACAGGTGTTGCAGCAACTGGTCCGATATTAATTCCTAGAATGGTAAAACAAGGATATCCTAGAGGTTATTCAACTGCTTTAGTAACTGTTTCATCGGTATTAGGATTGTTAATTCCACCGAGTGTAATAATGATTATTTACGGATGGGTTACTGATACTTCAATATTAGCAGCATTTTTATCTACTGTAGGTCCAGGAGTATTAATAGTAATATTGTTTTCTATTATTAATCTTGTATGGGCACAAAAATTTGATGGAATTATTATGGAAGAAGAATTACCAAAACTTGAAAGAAGAAAAATTAATAGAAATAAATTTATAACTGCATTACCTGCTTTATCAATGCCAGTAATAATTTTAGGTGGTATTTACGGAGGTATTTTCACTCCTACTGAAGCAGCAGCAGTTTCTGCAGTAGTTGCAATTCCAATTGGAATTTGGGTATATAAAGAATTAACACCTCAAAAATTATATGAATCAGTTGAAGAATCAGCAACATCTGTTGGAGCAATTATGACTATGATTATTTTAACATTAATGTTAAGTCAGACATATGTTTTATTACAAGTTCCACAAGCAATAATTAGTATTTTATTTCATATTACTCAAAATAAGGTTATTTTATTAATAATTATAAATATTTTCTTATTCTTAGTAGGTATGATTGTAAATGATGTAACTGGAATGATTTTGGTAGCACCATTATTGTTACCATTAGTTACTAAATTAGGTATTAGTCCAGTTCATTTTGCAGCAATAATGGGCGTAAATTTAGCAATGGGTGGTGTTACTCCACCATATGCTAGTATTTTATACTTGGGTATGAGAATTGGAAAAGCTGAATTTCATGAAATATTAAAACCAACAATGGTATTTTTAATATTAGGTTATGTACCTGTTGTATTTGTTACAACATTTTGGAGTGATTTATCATTATTCTTGCCAAGATTATTTGGTTTGATTTAAATAGGATAATGTAAATATAAATTATGTAGATAAAAGGGGAGGAAAAAATGAAAAAAATAGTTTCTATCGTATTAATTTTAGTTATGGTGTTTAGTTTAACGGCATGTGGGGCATCAGATGATGGTGGTGGAGCGGCTTTACAAGAAAGAAAATGGAAAATTGGTCATGTAAGACCTACTGAAACATCTACAGATGATGATGTAAACGCATTTGCTGCAGAATTAAATGAAGCTTCTGAAGGAAATATTACTCTTGAAGTTTATCCATCAAGTCAATTAGGTAACTATACTGTAGTTCAAGAAAGAATTGGAATAGGCGATATCGAAATGCAATTAGCACCACTTGGAACTAGTGTTGATAAATCAATGGGAATTGCATCTGCACCTTATTTTGCTTCAACTTGGGGAGAAGCAAAAGCACTTTTCGATATGGATGGAGTTTTAATGACTGCATTAGCAGAAAAAATGGAAAAACAAAATCTTAAATTATTAGCTCCATACCCTAAATATTTTGGTGGTATTGCATTAGCTAAAGAACCTAAGAATCCAGAAGATCCATATGAAAGTACTGGAATAAAAATAAGAGTTCCAGGAATTAAATCATATGAAAAAACTGCTCAAGCACTAGGATTTATTGCTACACCAATCGCATTTTCTGAAGCATTTACATCTATTCAAACTGGAATAGTTGATGGAGCAATTGGCTCAGGTGCTGAAGGTTATTATTCAAGTTTTAAAGATGTTGTAAAATACTATTTACCAGTAAATGATCATTTCGAAATGTGGTTCTTATATATGAGTAATGATTTATTTAATAAATTATCTGATGAAGAAAAAGAAATTGTATTAACTACAGCTAAAAACTTAGAAAGTGGAAGATGGGATAGAGCTGAAGCTGAAGAATTAGATTATTTGAAAAAATTAGCTGACGAAGGCATTGTTGTTTATGAATTTACAGATGAAGAATTAGCAACTTTTGCTAAAAAAGTAAGAGAAGAAGTATGGCCAGTTATAAAAGAAGATTTCGGCGAAGAATTATTTAACTCAGTTGTTGATTCAATTAAATAAGTAATAAAATAAAAAAATCATCCATAATTATATGGATGATTTTTTATTGACATTAATATTATCCTAAAAACATTTTTAAATCGTCTTCAACAGTTCCAATTGTAGCAATTCCGAAGTTTTCAACTAATACATTTACAACATTTGGTGATAAGAATGCTGGTAATGTTGGTCCTAGGTGAATATCTTTAACACCTAAGTATAATAAAGCTAATAATACAGTTACAGCTTTTTGCTCATACCAAGCAATATTGTAAGCAATAGGTAATTCATTGATATCTTCAAGTTCAAATACTTCTTTTAATTTAAGAGCGATTAATGCTAATGAGTAAGAATCATTACATTGACCAGCATCTAATACTCTTGGAATTCCACCTATATCTCCTAAATCTAATTTAAGGTATCTATATTTTGCACAACCAGCTGTTAAAATAACAGTATCTTTTGGCATTTTTTCAGCAAATTCAGTATAGTAGCTTCTTGATTTCATTCTTCCGTCACAACCAGCCATTACAAAGAATTTTCTAATTGCGCCTGATTTAACAGCATCTACTACTTTATCAGCTAATGCAAATACTTGTTCATGAGCAAATCCACCAACTATTTCTCCTGTTTCAATTTCTGTTGGAGTATTTAAAGTTTTTGCTAATGCAATAATTTCACTGAAATCTTTTTTACCATCTTCATTAGGTAAAATATGAGTACATCCTGGGAATCCAGTTGTTCCTGTAGTAAATATTCTTTTTACAACTTCACCTTTTGGCGGAACGATACAGTTAGTAGTAAATAAAATTGGTCCATTAAAAGTTTCAAATTCAGCTTTTTGTTGCCACCAAGCATTTCCGTAGTTTCCAGCTAAATGATCATATTTTTTAAATGCAGGATAATATTGTCCTGGTAACATTTCGCCATGTGTATAAACGTCTACGCCTGTTCCTTCAGTTTGTATTAATAATTCTTCTAAATCATGTAAATCATGACCTGAAATTAAGATTCCTGGGTTTTTTCTAACTCCTAAATCAACTTTAGTAAGTTCTGGATGACCGTATGATTTAGTATTAGCTCCATCTAATAAACTCATTCCATCAACACTGAATTTACCAGTTTCAAGAGTTAAAGCAACTAATTGATCTGCATCTAAACTATCATTTAATAATTCGCTTAATGCTTTGTGCATAAATGCATAAATTTCATCATTTTCATAATCTAAAACAAATGCGTGATGAACGTATGCTGCAAGACCTTTTAATCCGTAAGTGATTAATTCTCTAAGTGATCTAACATCTTCATTAGCAGTAGCTAAAACTCCAACTTCATTTTGATCACCTTTATTTATTAATTCTTCTTCTGTATTTCCAGTCCAAGTTAAAATTTCCATATCTTTGTTAAATTCAATACCTTTAGAATTTAATAAAGTTTTTAAAGAATCTCTTAATTCAAGACCTTTTCTGATATAATCGAAGAATTGTGCTTCATCAAAGTTTGCATTAGTAATTGTCATAAATAAACTGTGAATCATGTAATCATCAGCGTCTTTTGTTTTTTCACCATTTTCTCTAAGGATATTTGCTAAATATGAAACTCCTTTTACTGTATAAATTAGTGTATCTTGTAAATTAGCAGTTTGAGAAGGCTTTCCACAAACACCTACTTTTGTACAACCAGTACCTTTTGCAGCTTCTTGACATTGGAAACAAAACATTTCGCTCATTTTAATACTTCCTTTCAAAATTTATATATTTTGGAATTAACAATAATTCCAATATGATTTGACTTTCTAAACGTAGTATAATACAATTTGCTATACGAAGATGTTGCAGATGCAACCAAAAGGAGGTTAATTTTGAAAAAAATTCTAAAAACAAATGCTTATACTAAGTACCCATTATTTAAAGGTGTTAATCAAAATTCTATAAATGTTATAATGAATTGCTTTAAAAGTGTTGAAAAAGAATATAAAAAAGGAACTTATATATGGCATGCTGGAGATGAAGCGCACTATGTAGGCATTGTTATTAACGGACAAGTAAATATTGTTAAAGATGATATTTCAGGCGATAGAGTAATAATAAACACTGTATTTAATCCAATGATATTTGGGGAATCATATGCGATTGCGAAAACTTCTGAATATCCTGTCTCAGTTCAAGCAGCTGTTGACAGTAGAATTATTTTAATTGATATTGAAAAATTAATGACTCCATGTTCAGTAGGTTGTTCTTTTCATAATGAGGTAATTAAAAATTTAGTTGAAATTATTGCTAAAAAAAATATTAAGTTAAATAATAGAATTGAATGTATTACGAAAAAAACAATTAAGCAAAAACTTGTTTTTTATTTAATGGACGAAATGAAAATGAATGAAAATAATGAGATTAAAATTCCATATAATAGAAATGAATTATCAGATTATCTTAATGTAAATAGAAGTGCTCTTTCAAGAGTTCTTTCAAAACTTGAAGAAGATGGAATACTAATTTTTAATAAAAATAAATTCAAAATACTTGATTATGATGAAATTAAAGAAATTATGGCAAATTAATGAGGCGCAATTTTGAAATAACAATGAAATTAGTCGAAATGCAGTCGCTTTTAGAATTCTATAATAAAACAGAAATTCATGGATATTGTTTAAGTTGCCCTGATCATAATAGGAATTGGTCATGTCCAACACATGATTTTAATGAATATGAATATTTAAAGAAATATAAATATGCATATATAATAAGTGGTAAAATTATTATTAATAAGAATTTAAATGAAAATGAGATTATTAAAAAATTTGAAAATGAAAGAAGAATATTTAGCGATTTATTAATTGATGAGGAACAATATCATAATGATTCGATAGCTCTTATTGCTGGTAACTGTTATAAATGTGATAGGTGTACTAAATTAGATGGAAAAGAATGTATTTTGAAAGATGAAATGCGTTATTCACTTGAATCATTAGGTTTAAAAGTTAGTGATATTCTAAAAGAAATTTTAAACCAACAAATATTATGGATTAAAGAAACGACACCAGAGTACTTAATAACAGTGGGAGCAATTCTACTTTATGAAAAAGATGATTTAGTTTTAATTAATGGAAGGTGATATTTTGATTTTTTTTAAATTTGACTTAGAAGTTATCGGTAAAAAAGAAAATGAGTATATTATTAAAATATCAAATTCAGAAGAATATGCTATGTTAACTTTTAATTATATTACTAAAGATATTTGTTTTACAAATGATAATGAAATTGTTAAATTTTTAAAGGAAAATAAATATCAATTAAGTAAAATTTTAAGAAACAAAAGAGAAAGTACTTATAATATAGGTTTTAAATTAAGAA
>JAUCFZ010000068.1 GCA_030377915.1 Clostridiaceae bacterium HSG29 | reverse complement strand
CTTAATTCCCATTAATAATTCCAGTTTATACTAATATTAGAGAGGTGATTATATGAATACTATTTTATTTTTAATAATTTTTGTTCTTTTACTTAGAATTTTATTTTTTTGCAACATCATTACTTATTAAATTTCTAATAGGTATATTAATGATTTCAATTTCTTTTTTTATATTTCCAATTATTGCTGTAATGCTTATTCCAATTTTAGTAATCACTGCACTTGTTGGAATTCTAAAATTAATTTTTTAATTAGTTTGATTTATATTAATTCCTATGCTATAATGTGTAAGCAAATTGAATATTACCTTATTGAGAGTGACGGAGGGAATAGGCCCTATGAAGTCCAGCAACCGAATCAGGTGCTAAATCCTACAGTTCATACTGAAAAATGAGGCTTTCATAACCTTCATTTTATGTGAAGGTTTTTTTATTTTAATAAATATTGTAACCATTTATATAAAGTATTAACTTAAACGTAATATTCTAAACATTTCATATATTAAGAGGAGGAATTAAAATGAGAAAAAGATTTTTTACTTCAGAATCAGTTACTGAAGGTCATCCAGATAAAATGTGCGATCAAATTTCTGATGCTATTTTAGATGCTATTTATGAAAAAGATCCGAATGCACGAGTTGCTTGTGAAACAAGCGTAACTACTGGACTGGTATTATTAACAGGTGAAATCACATGCGATTGCTATGTTGATATGCAAAAAGTTGTTAGAAATACAGTTAAAGAGATTGGCTATACACGAGCTAAATACGGATTTGATTCAGAGACATGTGCTGTTCTTACAGCAATTGATCCACAATCAACTGACATTGCAATGGGAGTAAATGCATCAGTTGAAGCAAAAGAAAGCGATAAAAAAATTGAAGATTTAGGTGCAGGCGACCAAGGATTAATGTTTGGATTTGCTTGTAATGAAACTGAAGAATTAATGCCACTTCCAATAATGCTTGCTCATAAACTAGCAAAAAAAATGACTGATCTTAGAAAATCAGGAAAACTTGACTATTTAAGACCAGATGGAAAAACTCAAGTTACTGTTGAATATCATGATGATAAACCTGTTAGAGTAGACACAATAGTTATGTCTTCACAACATTCTCCTAAAGTTTCTCAAGAACAAATTAAAGAGGATTTAATAAAATATGCAGTTAATGAAATAATTGATCCAAGTCTTTTAGACGAAAACACAAAATATTTTGTTAATCCAACTGGAAAATTTGTTATTGGCGGACCTCATGGAGATGCAGGCTTAACAGGAAGAAAAATAATTGTTGATACTTACGGTGGATATTCACGTCACGGTGGCGGGGCATTTAGTGGAAAAGATCCTACAAAAGTTGATAGATCTGCTGCTTATGCTGCTAGATATGTTGCAAAAAATATTGTTGCAGCAGGACTTGCTGATAAATGTGAAATAGAGTTAGCTTATGCAATAGGTGTAGCTCGCCCAGTTTCAATATTTATTGAGACATTTGACACTGAAAAAATTGATATTGAAAAAATCGAGGCATTAGTTGAAAAACATTTCGATCTTAGACCATCGGCAATCATTGATTATCTTGATTTAAGAAGACCAATTTATAAACAAACTGCAGCTTATGGCCATTTTGGAAGAAACGATCTTGATCTTTCTTGGGAAAAAACAGATATGGCTGATATTTTAAAAGAAGAAGCATTTAACTAAATTATAATAAAAAACTAATCAAATTGATTAGTTTTTTTAATATTTCAAATATTTATTTTACCATTTTTCATTTTTTCAAAAACATATATATCTTTAAAACCAATATTATTAATAAATTTAAGTGTTTCATTGAAATTATCACCAAGAGTTGATTTATCATGTGAATCAGACCCTATAGTTATAATTCTTCCACCTAAATCATAATAAAGTTTTAATATTTCCTTTGATGGTAAAGTTTCATTTAATCCATAGTTTCCTCTTAATCCTGATGTATTTACTTCAATTCCAATTTCTTTTTCTATAATTATATTAAAAATTTTCTCAAGCTTATTTTTATAATATGAAAAATCAACCTCTCGCACAGATTCAGAATATCTTTTTATTAAATCTAAATGACCAAGCACGCTAAAATTATTAAAGTTTTTAATCGTCTCATAAACTTCATCTAAATAGACATCCCACATTTCTTCTGGAGTTTTTGATTTATAATAATCTCCATTATACAAATCTTTTCTCTCAACAGTATGGAAAGAACCTATAATAAAATCAAATTCATATTTATTTGAAACTTTATTAAGTTTTTCAATAATATGACTCTGAAGTCCAAGCTCTAAACCTTTTAAAATTTTAATTCTGCTATTATATTTATTTTTAAGTCTTTCAATTTCATAAAAATATTCTGATATATCAAAATCAAAACTAATATTAGGATCTGAATATTCATAATCAATATGATCCGTAAAAGCAATAATTTCAATATTCCTATTAATTGCTTCTTTAATAATATCTTCCATCTCTTCATTTGAATCACTTGAAAAATTTGAATGAACATGTAAATCAATCATAATTATCCTTTCTATCTTCAAAAAAAACGCTTTATTAAAGGAATATTATCCTTCAATAAAGCATTTACAAAGGATTAGAATAATCCTACAATTTCTCCGTTTTTCTTAATATCCATATGCATTGCTGCAGGGACACTTGGTAATCCAGGCATTCTCATAATGTTTCCTGCCATTGGAATAACAAATCCTGCTCCAGCAGATATTTTAACATCACTAACTGTAATTTTAAATCCTCTTGGTCTACCAATTTTACTCGGATCATCAGATAAAGAACTCTGTGTTTTTGCCATACAAATTGGTAACTCTTTATATCCATCTTCTTCATACTTTTTAATATTTTTAAGTGCCATATTCGAAAATTCAACTCCGTCAGCTCCATAAATATCTTTACATATAATTTCAATTTTTTCAACTAATGGTAAATCTAACTCATATAAAGGTTTGAAATCTGCAGAATCTTCCTCTACTAATTCAATTACTTTCTTAGCTAAATCTAATCCACCTTCAGAACCTTTACCCCAAACTTCAGAAAGTGCAACTTCAACACCAAGTTCATTACATCTTCCTTCAATATATTTCAATTCTTTATCAGTATCTGTAGGGAATTTATTAATTGCAACAACTGCTGGAACATTGAATTTTTTTACATTTTCAATATGCTTTTCTAAATTTTCAAAACCTATTTCTAATGCGTGCATATTTTCAAATTCATATTCACCTTTTTTAGCTCCACCATGTCTTTTTAAAGCTCTTGCAGTTGCAACAATAACTACTGCATTTGGCTTTAATTCAGCATATCTAGATTTAATATTAAAGAATTTTTCAGCACCTAAATCTGCTCCGAATCCTGCCTCAGTTACAACATAATCTGCCAGTTTCAATGCCATTTTAGTAGCCACTACTGAATTACATCCATGAGCAATATTTGCAAATGGTCCACCATGAACAATTGCTGGTGTATTTTCAACTGTTTGCACTAAATTTGGTTTAATTGCGTCTTTTAACAACAATGCCATAGAACCAACAGCTCCTAAATCTTTTGCTGTTACAGGCTTATTATCATAAGTATATGCAATAATCATTTTACCTAATCTTATCTTCAAATCTTCCATATTATCGGCTAAACATAAAATTGCCATAATTTCAGATGCTACTGCGATATCAAATCCATCTTGTCTAACTACACCATTTCCACGTTTACCTAAACCAATCGTAATATCTCTTAATACACGATCATTCATATCCATTGCTCTTCTCCATACAATTCTTCTAGGATCAATATTTAAAGGATTAGATCTGTGAATATGATTGTCTATAAGTGCAGCTAATAAGTTATTCGCAGTACTTACAGCATGAATATCTCCAGTAAAGTGAAGATTAATATCATCCATAGGTACAACTTGTGAGTATCCACCACCAGCAGCTCCACCCTTTATTCCAAAACATGGTCCTAAAGATGGTTCTCTTAATGTTGTAAATGCTTTTTTCCCAAGTTTATTTAAAGCCATACTTAATCCAACATTAGTAGTAGTTTTACCTTCTCCTGCTGGTGTAGGTGTAATTGCAGTAACTAAAATTAATTTCCCATTTTCATTTTCAGATTCTTCTAAAACAGATAAATCAATCTTTGCTTTATCATTTCCATATAATACTACATCTTTTTCATCAATATTCAACTCTTTTGCAATTTCTAAAATATGTTTTTTATTTGCGTTTTGCGCTATCTGTACATCAGTTTTCATTTTACCCCCCATTTAAATCTAAAAAATTTCAACAATATACACTCATTATAAGTGATAAATTTAAACTTAACAATAATTTTCTATGTTTATTAATTATCATTCTTAATAATTTTATAAATCTCTAAAGCCGTTTCCATATTATACCTATCACTTCTATTATTAATATCAATATTTAGTATTTCTTGAATTCTTTTCATCCTATAGAGAATAGTATTATAATGAGTATAAAGTTCCTCTGACATTTTTTTCAAATTACCATTTTGTTCAAAATACATTTCCATGGTTTTTACTAAATTTGCATCTCTTTTATTATCATACTCAACTAAATCCTTTAACGTTAAATTATAAAACTCAATAAGTTCTTTTTTTATAACGTCATGACAAAATAATTTATAAATACCAAGTTTATCAAAATATATTATTCTATCACTTGAGTAATTCATATATGCATCCACTGCTTTTGATGCATCATTTAAGCTTTTATGAACATTTATAAGGCCTTTATAATTTCTTCCAACTCCAAAGCAGTTTTCTAAATTGCTAATTTTTGATTCCAATATCATATCAATATTTTTTACAAGCGCCTCTACTTGTTTTGTGTTATCCTCATCCTTTTCAAACATAACAAGAATATTAATATCACTCCCTTTATTTGAAATTAAAAAAGGTTTCTTTTTATCTTTACATATTAAATTTATTAAATATATTGATTTATTAATTATCTGTGTTAAAAAATCCTTATCTGTTTCATGAAACTTATTATGAATTTTAATTTTTATTACAGTATAAAACGCATCATTATCAAAACCATAATGATTTGATCTTTCAATTGCTTTATTAATTCGTTTCTTATCAAATGAAATTAAATCCTCAAAAAATTCTGCTTTATATCTATTTTCTACATCTTGAACTGATAATCTTTTTAAAAATTCTAAGGCCATCACATTTGAACTAGATTCTAAATTCAATATATCAAATTTTTGAAGTGGCTGGTTAATTCCAAAAGTAATTAAATGACCATAAACATTATTTTTTACCATAATAGGAACCATTAATTGCTTAATTTCCTTACCTTCAATAAAAACTGATCTTTCCGATGTCTTTGAAATCATTCTATTATTTTTTTTGGATTCAAAAAAATTATTCATTATTTCAACTAATTGTTTTTCTTTTTCATTTCCCATACTACTCTGTTTTATAATTTCTTCAAAATGGTGATCTATTACATAAATAGGATTTATCATTGTTTTAGAAAGGCTTTTCAAAATATCCTTAACTCCGCCGCCTTTTAAAACAACATTCATATTATCTTGATGAATAACTTCAACTTTTCTAATTATTTGAGATTGTTTATTATATACTTCCTGTAATATCGGTATCATAATGCTAGTAAATGAAATTTCATAATCAATATCAATAATCGGAAAATTTAAACTATTAGCTAATTTAATTACTTCTTCTGGTAATTCCTCTAAATAAGGTTTTATTTTGATACCTAATGCAGATACTTTTAGTCTTGCCATTTCTTCAATCATCTTTATCTGAACTTCTAAAGATGAATTTTTAAAAAAATAGGATGTTGAAAGAATAAATTCTCCTTCATTTACCCATTCCAAAATGTCAGGATCTACCATTACATTTATTTTAGTAACAATATTACCAAGTGCTTTTTTTCCAGTTAGAACTTTAGACTTACCAATATAACCATTAGCAATAATTTTACTTAATTTAATACCAATTTCCTTATTCATCATCTTCCCCTTTATATACTTTACATAATAATATCATAGAAATATTAAGTATACAAAAAAATGGTTGTAAGTTTTTTATAAATTACTATTCAACTTCAAAACCCGCTTCTTCAAATGTCACCATATCTAAATTCATATATGTTGCAGCTTCAATTACATTAAACATTAGTGCTGCTCCTGTACCTTCTCCTAGTCTTAGTCCTAATTCCAAAGGTGGATTTAAATTCAAATATTTAGCTGCTGCTTGAGCACCCTTTTCCATTGATTTATGTGATGGAATTAAATAATCAAGCACTTTAGGATTAATTTTATAAGCTATTAATGCGGCTGCAGTAGAAATAAAGCCATCAATAACAACTGGTACTCCATTTTTTGCACCACCAAGCATAACTCCAGCCATACCACCTATTTCTAAGCCACCAACCTTTGATAAAATATCAATACCATCATTTGAATCAGGCGTTCTTTTTTCAATTGCTTTTTTAATTACTTCTGCCTTATACGCAACTTTTTCAGTAGGTAGGTTTGCTCCTATTCCTGTAACTTCAATTGGTTCCATATTACAAACTACAGAAACAATTGCTGAAGATGGAGTCGTATTTCCAATACCCATTTCACCAGTTCCTAAAAGATTTACACCTTTTTTAATTTCCTTTTCAGCAATTTCAATCCCAATATTTATTGATTTAATTGCCTCTTCTCTTGTCATTGCATCTTCTTTTAAAAAATTACTTGTTCCATATTTAATTTTTCTATTAATTACTTTTTTTTCTTTCACATTACCATTTATGCCTATATCTACAACTACTACATCAGCATTTGCTTGATGAGCTAAAGCACAAACTCCAGTAATTTTTCTTGTCATATTCTCAGCTTGGAAAAGTGTAATTTCACTTGTTGATGTAGATATTCCTTCATCAACTATTCCATGATCGGCTGCCATAACAATAATAGCCTTTTTTTCAATTTCAGGATATAGTTTCCCGGTAATTCCAGCTAATTTAATATAAATATCCTCAAGATAACCTAAAGATCCTTTTGGTTTTATTAGTCTATTTACTCTATTAGTAGCTTTACTCATCATATTTTTATCTAACTCTTTAATTTCAATATTCACATTATCACCACCTATTATATGTATATTTTATTTAAAAAATTTCTTCGAAATGTTTTAAATAGGCCATTACGCTTCCTTAAATATTTATATGTATTTGTCACTAGATATAATATCCAATGCACTTTCCTAGACAATAATAAAAATCTCCCCTTAAAAAGAGGAGATTGTATTATTATTTATAATCTTAGTAATTACCTTGAGCCATCATAGCTTCAGATACTCTTAAGAAACCAGCAATATTTGCGCCAGCTACTAAATCATAACCTAAACCAAATTTCTCTGATGCTTCCATACAGCTTTTATGGATATTAACCATAATACCTTTTAATTTTTCGTCAACTTCTTCAGCAGTCCAAACAAGTCTCATACTGTTTTGTGACATTTCTAAACCAGAAGTAGCAACTCCACCAGCATTAGCAGCTTTTGCAGGTCCTACAATAAGTCCTTGCTCTTGTAAGTAAGTTAATGCGTCATTTGTAGTAGGCATATTTGCACCTTCACAAACAAATTTAATTCCATTTGCAACTATTTTTTCAGCATCTACCATATGGATTTCATTTTGAGTAGCACATGGGATTATGATATCGCCTTTAACTCCCCAAGGTTTTTGACCTTCAAAATACTCAACACCAAATTTATCAGCATAATCTTTTACCATATTTCTTCCGCTTGCTCTCATTTCTAACATATAATCAAATTTTTCTTGAGTTGTTATTCCATCTGGATCATAAATATATCCATCTGGACCAGAAATTGTAATAACTTTTCCGCCTAATTCAGCAACTTTTCTACAAGTTCCCCATGATACATTACCAAAACCAGAAGAAACAACAGTTTTTCCTTCAAAAGTTTCGCCATTTGCTTTTAACATTTCATTAGTGAAATAAGTAATTCCAAAACCAGTAGCTTCAGGTCTAACTAAAGATCCACCGAAACTTAAACCTTTACCAGTTAATACGCCATTTTCAAATTTACCTTTAATTCTTCTATATTGACCATATAAATATCCAATTTCTCTTCCGCCAACACCAATATCTCCAGCTGGTACATCAACGTCTGGTCCAATATGTCTATATAATTCAGTCATAAATGATTGACAGAATCTCATAACTTCAGCATCTGATTTTCCATTTGGAGCAAAATCAGATCCACCTTTTCCTCCACCTAATGGAAGTCCAGTTAAAGCATTTTTAAATATTTGCTCAAATCCTAAGAATTTGATAATTCCAATATATACTGATGGGTGAAATCTTAATCCACCTTTATAAGGTCCTATAGCTCCATTAAATTGAACTCTGAATCCTCTATTAACTTGTAATTTACCATTATCATCTACCCAAGGAACTCTAAAAATTATTTGTCTTTCAGGCTCAGTAATTCTTTCTAAAATACCTTGCTCTTCGTATCTTGGATCTTGATCTAAAACAGGTTCGATAGACTTAAATACTTCCTCAACTGTTTGTAAAAATTCTTTTTGTTCTGCATTTTTAGATTCTACAATCTTATAAACTCTTTCTGTGTACTTCATTTAAACATCTCCTTTTAATAATTAAACACCACTAAAAAAACGTTTTCCTGTAACTTGTTAAAATGGTAATCATTGTTAAATTTATAATTACCATCTTTATCAAATCGAGTATAACATATATAAATATTGATGTAAACATATTTTATTCTATTTTTA
>JAUCFZ010000067.1 GCA_030377915.1 Clostridiaceae bacterium HSG29 | reverse complement strand
AATATTTAAAAACACTATGATGAATGGATCTTGATCTACTTCTATGAAATCTTTCAGCTAATTTAAGAGTGTTTTCATCAGATAAATATTTTCTTTCTTTTAAATAAATAACCATATGCTCAGAAAAAAAATTTGGATTTAATTCATAAGCCAGCTCTTTTACAATATTATCTTTTAAATCATTTTCAAATAATATTTTAATCTTTGACGAAATTATTTCCATTCTACTTCTTGATTGCATTCCAGATAATAAATCTTCAATTATATCTTCAAAATAAACATTTTCTTCAAACATAAAAATTGGAAGTTTTTTCTTATTTGCAAGATCAATAATGTTTTCTGGTAATTTTTTATAAAATATTTTTTTAATTGCCAAAGCAGAAATATCACAAATAATTAAATCTTTAATTACCTCTAATAATTTTCTTTCATCATCTCTTATAGAAGTAAATGTTGTTATAACAAAATCTCCAACTGAAAAATTATCAATTACGCCTTCTACTATTTCATGATCTAAAATTCCAATTTTATCAATCATTTTATTTAAACCATTCTCCCCAGCAACTAATTTTAAATTTTTTAAATGTTTAATTTGCATAGCATCTGAAACAGAAATAGACATATTATCACCTTCTTTGTATTTTATACAATAATAATATATCATTTTCTTATTTTGCACAAAGACATTTTCCGAATTTTCAGATAATATATATATAAATAGTAAATTATAAACGGAGGGATAAAATGTTAGATATTAAAATATTAAACCAGGAAGTACTAAAGGAAACACTTGAAATGAAAGAAGTTATTTTGGCTGTTGAAAAAGCATATACTTTAAAAGCGCAAAATAGAACAGAACTTTTTCCAATGGTTTTTCATGAATTTAACCCAGGTGTCGCAGATATGGATATTAAATCAGGACATTTAAAAGATGAAGGAATATTTGGTCTAAAATTAGTTTCATGGTTTGGTGAAAACAAAGAAAAAGATTTACCATTGTTATTTGGTACAACACTTATTTTTGATGATAAAACAGGTATGCCGTTAGCACTTTTAAATGCTGATTATATTACTGGAATGCGTACTGGAGCAGCTGGTGCAATTGGAGCTAAATATTTAGCAAAGAAAAATTCTGAATCATTATTAATGGTTGGTACAGGTCATGTTGCTCAATTTGAAATTCTTGCCACATTAATTGCTGTTCCATCAATTAAAAAAGTTAGAGTTTATAATCCAAGATCAGAAGAGAGTACTATTTCATACGCTAATAAAATAAAAAATATTTTAAAAGATTCATTTAATTTTGAAACTGATGTTGAATTTGAAGCTGTAAAAGATTTAAAAGATGCTGTATCAAATAGTGATATTATTATTACTGCGACTCCATCAAGAAAACCTATGATATTAAAAGATTGGGTTAAACCAGGAACACATTTTAGCTGTGTTGGTTCAGATATGGAAGGTAAACAAGAAATTGATGAAAACATATTCTTAGATGCATTAGTGGTTATAGATGATATTACTCAAGCAGTAAATGTTGGAGAAACTGAAACTGCAATTAAGAAAAATATTATAACGCAATCTGATTTATTGAGTGAAATGGGAGAAATTATTTTAGGAAATGTTAAAGGACGCACATCAGAAAATGATATTACTATTTTTGATTCAACTGGTATTGCTCTTCAAGATTTAATTACTTCAAAACTTGCTCTTGAACTTGCTGAGAAAAAGAATTTAGGAACTACTGTTAAACTATAAGGAGGATTCATGAAAATAAAAGATTTTGGCGTTGAAATATGGATGAATTTATATGAAAACAATTGTAAATATAATTTAGCTGAAACATGTGTAGATTCATTACATGTTAATGAACTACTAGATTTAACAGATAACAAAGATGAAATAGTTGATAATATTTTGAAAATGCAATTAAATTATGGTGATATTGAAGGTTCAAAACGACTTAAAAATGGTGTTAAATCATTATTTAAAACAATTGATATTGATCAAATAACAATTACTCATGGAGCATCAGGTGCAAATGCACTTGCTATGTTTGCTTTAGTTGAACCTGGAGATGAAATAATTTCTGTTCTTCCTACTTATCAGCAGCATTATTCAATTCCTGAAGCCTATGGTGCTACCGTTAAAATACTTGACCTTAAACCAGAAGATAATTTTTTGCCTGATTTAGATGCACTAAAAAAACTTACTTCTGATAAAACAAAACTTATATGTATTAATAATCCAAATAATCCAACTGGAGCTTTAATCAATGAAGATTTATTAAAGGAAATAGTTGAAATAGCAAAATCATGTAATGCCTATATATTAAGTGATGAAGCTTATAGAGGTTTAAATCATGAAGGAAATGGATTTACTACTTCAATTGTTGATCTTTATGATAAAGGGATTAGTAGCGGTAGTGTTTCAAAAACCTTTTCACTTGCAGGTCTTAGAATTGGTTGGTTAGTTGGAAATGAAGACTTTATAGAACTTGTTAATAGAAGAAGAGATTATACAATAATAAGTTGTGCAAAAATAGATGATTATCTTGCTTCTATTGCACTTGAACATAAAGATCAAATTATTGAAAGAAATCATAAAATCGTTCGTAGAAATATTGAAATCTTAAATGATTGGGTAATAAATGAACCTAAAATTTCGTATATTAAACCTAAATCTGGAACAACAGCATTTTTAAAATATGATTTAGATATTAATTCTGAAACATTTTGTATTAAATTACTTGAAGAAAAAGGCGTTATGCTAGTTCCCGGAAAAGCACTTGATATGGAAGGTTATTTAAGAATCGGATATGCATTTGATCCAAAAGCTTTAAAAATAGGACTTTCAAAAATATCTGAATTTCTTCACTCATATGGTGCTAATAATGCTTAATGATAAATTAATTATTGAAACAGCGGAACTTATTAATAAATATATTAACCATCCATCCTTAGATAAATCCATATATCTAAGCAATAAAAAAAGAAATGTATATTTAAAAAATGAAGGATTACAATATACAAAAAGTTTTAAAATGAGAGGTGCATTTAGTAAAATTCTAAGACTTACTGAAGAAGAAATTAAACGTGGTGTCGTTGCAATCTCATCAGGTAATCATGGCGTTGCAGTAAGTTATGTTTGTAAATTATTAAATATTGAAAATGTTTTAATTTTTGTTCCGAAAAATACACCAAACTCTAAAATTGAACGAATTAAGTATTTTGGAGCAAAATTGATAATTGATGGAGCAACTTATGATGATGCTCATTCAATTGGAATGGAATATGTAAAAAAACATAATATGGTTTTTGTAGATGCTTATTATGAAGATCCATATATTTATGCAGGTCAAGGTACAATTGGATTAGAAATATTAAATGAAAATAGAAATATTGATTCTATTGTTGTTCCAATAGGAGGCGGAGGTCTTATCACTGGAATTGCGACTATAGCAAAAACAATTAATCCTAATATTAAAATTATAGGTGTTCAAACAGAAGCTTGCCCTGCTATGAAAGCAGCCTTAAATGACAATAAACATTATATTGATTATCCATCAGATGATTCAATATGCGATGCTTTAATTGGTGGTGTTGGAAAATTAGCATTTGAAAAAGCTTCAACTTTAATTGATGATATTTTAATTGTTAAAGAATCAACTATTAAAAAAGCTACAAATCATATGATTACAAAAGAAAAATATATATCAGAGCCTTCTAGTTGTGTCGTAGTAGCAGCTTTAATGGATTATCCTGATTATAATTTCGGAAAAAATATTGCTCTTGTAATTTCTGGAAGTAATATAAATGAAAATTTAATGCTAGATATTTTAAATGAATATTCAAAATAAATAATAATTCATTTTTATTTTTATTTGTCACAGATTCGTCATACTTATCCTTTATTATTAAATTATCAAATGAAACATATAATAAAAAATATAAAGGAGATGATGAAAATGAAAAAAATATTGTCAATTGGTTTAGTAGTAGTTATTGTTTTAGGTTTAGGTGCAATGAGTTTTGCAGATAGTGCAGATGATTTTGTAAGAGGATTTGGTAAAGGAAATCATAGCGAAGATTTTGAAAGAGGATATGGAAGAGATTTATCTGATGAAGAATTTAATGAAATGAGAGAAAGCAGAAGACAAAATATTAATACAAATCTAAATATGAATTTTGAAAGAACTGGAGCTTCTGATTTAGCATCTATTACAGATTTAACTGAAGATGAAATTATTGAAAGTGGCTTAACTTTACATGAAATTGCTGAAAATGAAAATGTTCTTGATGAATTTCATGCTTTAATTATTGAAAAGAAAACTACTGAATTGAATTCTTTAGTTGAAAACGGAACTATTTCACAAGAGAAAGCAGATTTCATGCTTGATAGAATGAATAATGCAGATGGATCTCAATTACAAGAAAGAATGGGACAAAAATCATCTCGTGGAAATGGTAGAGGATTTAGAAGAAAATAATAATTATAAAAACTACCCGATTTTTGGGTAGTTTTTTAATTTACATTTTTCCATTTATTTTTTCACTAGCTTTTTCAAAAACATCTAAATAACTTTCTTCACATTTTGAATATAATATTGCATCTTCATTAGATATACCGAAAGATTCTGCTTCTTTAACAGATTCCAAACTTGCTCCTAAAAAAATAAATTTCCAATCATGAAGTTCTTTTTGCTTATTAATTAATTTTTTAATTTGTAAAGCAGTAAATTCTTTACTTGAATTTTCTAAACCATCTGTCATAATAACAAAATACACATCGCTTTTTTCTTTATATTTTGAATTACGTATTCCAGTATCTAATATTGAATTTCCAATTGCATCAAGAAGAGCAGTTGTTCCTCCCACTTGATAGTTATCGCTATTTAACATAGCATTTTTTGCATTTACATTCTTTTTAATTATTTCATAAAATTCATTAAAAAGAACTACTGTTATTGTTAGATTTTCATTGATTTTATCCTGTTTTCTAATAAATGAATTCACACCTCCAATTGTATCAAGCTCATATCCAGCCATAGACCCACTTTTGTCCACTATTGCAATTATCTCTGTTTTTTTCACGCTATCATCTCCTTATATTCTTCTTTTATGTTACAATTATATAAGAAAGTGTTATAAATTGGTCGCATATCAAGTGACAAAAGGAGCCCCTATGATATCAGATAAAATTTTAAATGAAATTGAAGAATTTATAGATAACTATTTAGTTGATTATTTAGTAATGTATGAATCAAAAATGGCTTATGCTGATTCCGAAGAAGATTTTATTGATCTTGAAACATTTATCAAAAACAATAAAAAACCTTCCTTCAAAGAAATCCTTTTTGATTTCATTGATAAGAAAGATTTAAATGATTCAGTTATATATAAAAAAGCAATGATTACTAGAAAACATTTTTCAAAAATTAGATGCAATGATGATTATCATCCAAGTAAAAAAACTGCAATTCAATTTGCTTTAGCTCTTGAATTAAATGAAAAAAATTGTAATTCTTTACTTGAATCAGCAAGTTATACTCTTTCATTAAATAATGAATTTGATTTAATTATTAAATTCTGTATCCAAAAAAAAATATATAATTTAATTGATGTAAATTATGCACTTGATTATTTTAATATTAATCCATTAGGATTTTAATTGTTTTTTAAATAAAATAAATTTTTGTAAAATTATATCAAAAAAAAACTAAAACCGTTGAAATTAAAGTAACGCAACTGCTAGTTGACAAATTTCAAAGCCAAGTTGGTAGCTTGCAACCATGCTATGTGATATATTTATTTTACAAAATAGAGAAAGGAATAAAATTTATGATACTTGCGGATAAAATAATAAAATTAAGAAAACAATTCGGATGGACACAGGAGGACTTAGCAGAAAAAATGAATATTTCAAGGCAATCTGTTTCTAAATGGGAAAGTGCTAATAGCATACCAGATTTAAATAAAATCATAAGATTAGCAGATATATTTGGAGTTTCAACAGATTATTTATTAAAAGATAAAATTGAAGAAATTGAAATATTAAATACAGATATAGAACTTGATATTGTAACAATAACTTTAGATGATGCAAATAAATATGTCAGAGATAAAATTGAAATGTCAAATAATGCTGCTATCGGTTCTGTACTAAGTATTGGTTCTGTAATTCCATTATTGTTTTTAATAGCGCTATCTAAAGGCGAAAATTCGAGTATAACAACAGCTATTGCTACTGCTATTGGATTAGGAGCATTATTTGTATTGATTTCAATAGGAGTTAAATTTTTTTTACAAAGCACACAATATGAAAGTAATTTCAGAAAATTTGAAGAAGATTATTTTGAACTTGATTATGGGGTAAGAGCTATATTTAAGGAAAAAGCAGAAAATTTTAAAAGTGTTTATACTTCTAGAGTATCATTAAGCATTTCATTGATTCTTATTAGTGTAGTTCCAATGATAACAGTTTCAATATTTGATGGATCAAGTAAATTAATTGTTTTAATGTTGGTTCTATTAATTAGTATTGTTGGAATAAGTGTTTATATATTGATACCGACTGTTATGGTAAATAATGCTTATAATTGTATTATTAGTGAAGGGGAATATTCTACAAAAAGAAAATTTGAAACTAAACGTATTGAAAAATTTGCTGCATTTTATTGGCCGCTTATTACAGCTATATATATCGGTTGGAGTCTTTGGACTATGAGATGGCATGTCACTTGGATAATATGGCCAGTTGCCGGGATTGCATTTGGTGCATTTGCTGGATTAATTATTTTCCTTGCTTCGAATAAAAAGTAATTATTAAATTCTGTTAAAATAAAAAATCGTTACACAAAATATATTATTTGTATAACGATTTTTTTATTATTTTGTCATTAATTTTGAAATTTGATTAGCAAATTTCGTTGGATTTTCGATTTCTAAACCTTCCATAATTAATGCTTGATTTAAAAGAATTTCACTGTATTCTTTAATCATTTCTGAATTACCATTTTCTTCAAATTCTTTTTGTAATTTCTCAAACACTTCATGATTTGGATTTATTTCCAATATTTTTTTTGAATTCATTGGCATATCTTGCATTTTATTAAGTAACTCTTCAGTATGAAGTGAAATTCCTGAACTATCAGTTACAAGACAAACTGCAGTATTTTTAAGTTTAACACTAATTGCAATTTCATCAATTTTATTATTCAAATTTTCTTTTAAAGCATCTAATAATTCACTATTTTTTTCTTTAATTTCCTTAGTATCTTCACTATTATCACTTTCATCACTTTTATTTAATGATACTAGTTTTTTATTATCGTATTCGCTTAAAAAATTAACCATAAATTCATCAACTGGATCTGTAAAGAATAATACTTCATAATCACTATCTTGAATTTTCTCTAATTGTGGTAAATTCATTGCTCTTTCTTTATCCATAGTAACTACATAATAGATTTTCTCTTGATCTTCTTTCATATTTTCTACATATTCTTTTAAAGAAACAAGTTTTTCACCAGATTTATTTGAATGAAATAATAGTAAATCTGCCAATTTATCTTTTTTATCTGGATTTTGATAAATTCCATTTTTTAAAGCTATTCCAAATTCACTCCACCATAATTCATAATCTTCTCTTTCTTTTTCTAATTTATCAGAAAGAGCTTTTAATATTTTCTTTTCTAAATTTTTACCAATAGTTTTTATTAATCTGTCTTTTTGTAATAACTCTCTTGAGATATTTAAATTGAAGTCTGGAGAATCCACTATCCCTTTAACAAAATTTAAATACTCAGGTAATAAATTATCTGCATTTTTCATAATAAAAATTTGTTTTGAATATAAATCTACTCCATCTTTTTCATTAGACATCGAAAAATTGAAAGCTGGTTTTGAAGGAATAAAAAGCATTGCATTATATGAAACCATACCCTCAACTTTAGTATGAATAACTTCTAAAGGATTTGTAAATTCATGAAATTTATTTTTATAAAACTCATTATATTCTTCTTCAGTTATTTTATTTTTTGCTTTTCTCCATAATGGAACCATTGAATTTAATACTTTATTTTCAATAACAGTTATCATTTTATATTCTTCATCTGAATTTTCATCTGGTACTTGTTTTTCTACATCCATTTTAATTGGAAAAGAAATATAGTTTGAATGTGTTTTTACAAGATTTTCAACTTTATAAGCATCTAATAATTCGTCATATTCTTCACCTTCTCTTAAATGAAGTATAATTTTTGTACCATTTGTTTCTTTATCGCATTCTTCAATCGTATAATCATCCATTCCTTCTGAATGCCAATAAACAGATTCTTCATTAATTCTTTTTGTAAAAATTTCTACTTCATCTGCAACCATAAATGATGAATAAAATCCTACACCAAATTGTCCAATAATTTCTAAAGCATCGTTTTTATTTTCAAGTGCTTTAACAAATTTTTCTGAACCAGATTTTGCAACTGTTCCAATATTTTCAATAACTTCCGACTCACTCATTCCAATTCCATTATCTTCAATAGTAATCTTTCTATTTTCCTTATCAAGATAAATATTAATTTCAAGTGCATCTTCTAACTTTAATTCGTCATTTGATAATGATTCAAATCTTATTTTGTTTAATGCATCTGCTCCATTAGAGATTAATTCTCTTAAGAAAATTTCCTTATGTGTATAAATCGAATGAATCATAATATCAAGCATTTTTTTTGTTTCAGTTTGAAACGTACGTGTTTTTTTATTTTCCATAATATCACTCCTTGTTTTAATCCATTTTTCATTGTACCAAATTGCTTCGCAATAGTGAATCTTAATCACTATATTGAGGAAATTTTTATATATTGATAGTAGACCTTTTTTTGAAAGTGTATTATTGTTAAGTTACCACACCAAGCAATAAAACACT
>JAUCFZ010000066.1 GCA_030377915.1 Clostridiaceae bacterium HSG29 | reverse complement strand
TTTTCACCTGTTACTTCATATTTATATCCTAATTTCCCAACTAATTTTTTTACATTCTCAACTGCAATTTTCTTATAACTAATGTATATTGGGTAAGTGAATTGAAAAATAATATTACATTAAAAATTAATGAGTCATTTAATTCCAATACTGAAATTGTTAATAATATTGATAATGGAACAATTTTAAACAAACTTGATTTACCTGAATATTTAAATAATGGGATAAATCAGATTTTAATTAATTTAGATATTACAAAAGTTGATAATGTAAATATTAAAATGGCTGACATTATAGTAAAGGTTATAATTAATTTTTTAAGTTTTGTTTTACTTTTCATTTCATTAATTATAGTTATAAAAATTGTAGGGATAATATTGAATACAATATTTAAACTTCCAATATTAAAGGGTATTAATCAATTTGGTGGGCTTATTGTAGGATTTGTTATTAGTAATATATTTATTTTTGTGTTTATGGCTTTAATTGTATTGTTGAATCCAATGAATTTGGATTTTGGTTTAAAAGAAATTATTAATGAGTCGCGATTAGGGATGTTATATTATAATAATAATTTACTTTTTGTATTAATAAATTACTACTTATAAAAAGGAGAAAATATGGGATTTATAAAAATAGATGCTAAAGGACTTGCATGTCCAAAACCAGTTTTAGAGACAAAGAAAGCGTTAAGTACGCTTACTGAAGAAGGTCTTATTACAATAGTTGATAATGAAATTGCAGTTGAGAATGTAAAAAAATTAGTTGGGAAATTAGGATATAAATATGAAGTAACAGGTGAAAATGATTATTTTGAGATTAAAATAATAAATGATTCAAAGAATATTGTTATTACTGAGAAGAGTAATAGTGATCTAGTTGATAAAAGTATATTGTTTACAAGTGATAAAATGGGACGAGGCGATGATGAACTTGGAAAAGTTTTGATGACTGGATATATATATACTTTAACGGAGATGGAAGAATTACCTAAATATATTATGTTTGTTAATTCAGGAGTTAAATTGACTACAAAAGGTTCAAAATGTATTGATGATATTAAAAAGTTAGAAGAAAAAGGTGTTGAGATTCTTTCTTGTGGAACATGTCTTGATTTTTTAAAAATTGAATTAAAAGATTTAGAAGTTGGGAATGTTACAAATATGTATACAATAGTCGATAACACTTTAAATGTTAAGAATACAATAACTATTGGTTAGGAGTGTAAAAATGCCATTAATTTTTGAAGTAGGAGATAAAGTAACATTAAAAAAACCACACCCTTGTGGATCAAAAGATTTTGAAATAGTAAGAATGGGTGCGGATTTTAGAATTAAATGTTTAGGTTGTGAAAAAGAATTATGGCTTTCAAGAAGAAAACTTGAAAGAAGGACAAGAAAAATTTATAGAAATGGTGAAAGATTAAAAAAATCAGATATTGAAAGAGAATAATCTAAGGATTATTAATTATATATTATAAGGGGGAAAAAATGAAATTTGCAAAAAGAATGGACAATGTCAAAGCGTCGGCGATAAGAGAAATACTTAAGTTAACAGAAAAACCCAATCTTATTTCATTTGCAGGTGGGCTTCCTGCACCAGAACTTTTTCCAGTTGAACAAATAAGAAAGATTACTGGAAAAATATTGGATGAAGAAGGGGAAAAAGCATTGCAGTATAGCACAACTGATGGATATAATCCGTTACGTGAACTGATTGCTGAAAGATTGATTGAAAAGAGTTATATTGAAAATATAACTAAAGAAAACATTTTGATCACAAGTGGTTCTCAACAAGGACTTAGTTTTTCTGGTAAAGTATTTTTAGATAATGATGATATTGTTTTAGTTGAAAGTCCAAGTTATTTAGGTGCAATTAATGCATTTAAAGCTAGCGGCTGTAAATTTATTGAAGTTGAAACAGATGATGATGGTATGCTAATTGAAAGTCTTGAAAATGCAATAAAAGAGAATGATAGAGTAAGAATGATTTATGTTATCCCTGACTTTCAAAATCCAACTGGAAAAACATGGTCTCTTGAAAGAAGAAAAGAGTTACTTGAAATTGCAAATAAATATGACCTTCCTGTTATTGAAGATAATCCGTATGGTGAGTTAAGATTTGATGGTGAAAGTATTAGACCTTTAAAATCACTTGATACTGAAGGCAGAGTTATTTATTTGGGGACTTTTTCTAAAACATTTTGTCCAGGATTAAGAATTGGATGGGTTTTAGCTGAAAAAGAAATCCTTGAAAAATATATTTTATTGAAGCAAGGTGAAGATTTGCATACAAGTTCATTAGATCAAAGGGAAATTGCAATGTTCCTTAAAGAATATGATTTTGATGCACATATCGAAACATTAAAGAATGTATATAGAGTAAGAAGAAATCTTATGATGGATTCAATTAAGAAGTATTTTCCAGAGGATAGCAAATATACTTATCCAGAAGGCGGATTATTTACATGGGTTGAACTTCCTGAATATATTGATACTGAAAAAATGATGGTTAAAGCTGTTGAAAGAGGTGTTGCATATGTTCCGGGCGAATCATTTTATCCAAATGGTGGTCATAAAAATACAATGAGACTTAATTTTTCAAATATGAATGAGGAAAAAATAGTTGAAGGTATTAAGATGTTAAGTGAAGTAATAAAAGATGAAATAAAATAGAATTAAAGCTTGTAATTTCTATTAATTACTGATACAATACATCAGTGTGAATGTAGCGATGTGCTACTCTCTGCTCAGAAATGAGCCAATTAGACCATAGGGAGGTGTAGAATGAGAAAATATGAGATAATTTATATTGTAAAAACAACAGTTGACGATGAAAGAAAAACTGAAATTCTTGAGGAAGCAAAAGGTATAATCGAAACTGCTGGTACTGTTACTGAAGTTGAGGAAATGGGTAAAAGAAGATTAGCTTACGAAATTAAGAAAAATAATGAAGGTTTTTATACTGTAATTAGTTATGAAGCTGAAGTATCTGTTAATCCAATATTGAAGAAAAAATTTAAGCTTAATGAAGATGTAATTAGAGATCTTATTGTAAGAGTAGATAAATAGTATAAAAGGGGGGTTTTATGAATAATGTAAATTTGATTGGAAGACTTACGCGAGACCCTGAATTAAAATATATACCAGGAACAGGAACTGCCGTAGCTAATTTTACTTTAGCAGTTGATAGAGGGCTATCTAAAGATAAAAAGAAAGAAATGGAACAGCAAGGAAAAGCTACTGCAGATTTTATAAGAACTGTAGTATGGGGAAAACAAGCTGAAAATTGTGCTAATTATCTTGCAAAAGGTAGATTAGTTGCTATTTCTGGATCTATTAGAACAAGCAGCTCAAGAGATGAATCTGGTAATGTTAGTTATTATACAGATGTTAATGCATTTAAAGTTGAATTTTTGGAATGGGGAGATAAGAAGAACGATTCATCAAATTCTGGATATGATAATGATATCAATCCAAATAATTTTAGTTCTGTTGAAGATGATGATGATATCCCATTTTAGTATTTAAGGAGAGATTATATGAGTTATAACGCAGGAAGAGGAAAGCCAAAAAAATGTTTTCTTTGCAAAGGCGAAGAAGCAACAATTGATTATAAAGATGTTAGAAATTTAAGAAGATATATTTCTGATCGTGGAAAGATTTTACCACGTAGAGCTACAGGTAACTGTGCTAAGCATCAAAGAGAAATTGCTAGAGCAATTAAGCAAGCTAGAAAAATTGCATTATTGCCATACATTAGTGAATAAAAAAGTGAAGTGGAGAAATCCTAACGGGTTTTCTTGAGGAGTTGAAAAGTAAAAATAACAATTAAATTCTATTGATTTTTCACAAGTATAATCGCAATACTATTAAATATAGGTATTGCATAGTTTATGCTTGTTTTTTATTGTATTTAAAAGCAAAATAACAATATGTTTCACATCTTAAAACACAGCGTTAACGCTGGAGTTAACACTGTGAAAATACTTGTGATTTTATATAAAAAATCCCCTTAAGAAATTAATCTTAAAGAGATTTAAAATAATTTTATTTATTTTTAAAGACTATTAAGTCTATTAATTAAATTAGTTTTATAAGTTGAATCATTTAAATTGTTTACTAAAGTAGTTGCTTTATCAGTTAAATCTTGTTTATTATAAAGCTCTGAATACTCAACATATTTAGTTGCCATTTTTAAAGCAAATCTATCCACTTTAGAATACATTTTATCAGCTATTACATTTACTCTTGTCATAAGTGGAGCTCTTTGAGCTTCATCGTCTATTAAGTTAGTAAAATAATTTGCTCTATCTACATAATATATTGTTGAAAAAGTTTCTGCTTTACCTACATAATAATTTGATAATTTATTAAAATCACCATATTCTACTTTTTTATTAAAATTAAGTTTTAAATTGTCATTATCAATTTCTAAACTATATTTATATGGATTATCATCTGATACAGCTTCTACTTTATCAATAGCAGTTACTATGTCTTGACGTTTTTCTGTTTCTTTAGCTAATAACACCTGGTTATAAGCATCCTCAAAAATAGTATCATTTGATAAGAAGTTTAAAAATAAATTTTCTTTTTGAGTTTCATCTTCAGTTAAGAAAATTTCTTGCCATACAGTATCTATATTTTCTTGCGTTGGAGTGTCTATTGCCGTTTGAATTAAATCGTTAACATTACCAGATGTATCATACTTAACTATAATAGCATCCCAGCTACCATTACTAAGTCCAGCCAAATCCCCATTAGATGAACAAGAATTCCCAGCAACAATATAACCATAAGAAACCTCTATTACTGATTCAAAAAAATCATTAGAAGACCCACCAAAGTTTTTATTCCATATAACATTACCAGATTTATCATATTTAACTATAATTCCGTCAATACCACCCTTATTAAGTCCTGTTAAATCACCATTAGTTGACTGTGAATAACCAACAGCAAGATAACCATCGGAAACCTCTATTACTGAGTTGAAATAATCAACATAAGACCCACCAAAGTTTTTATTCCAAACAATATTGCCTAATGTATCATATTTAACTATAATTCCATCATGATAACCTTTATTATTAATTCCAGTTAAATAACCATTAATTGACATTGACTTCCCAGTAACAATATAACCATCAGAAACCTCTATTACTGATTCAAAATAATCATCTAAAGACCCCCCAAAATTTTTATTCCACATAATATTGCCAGATGTATCATATTTAACTATAACTCCATCAGAACCACCTTCATTAAGCCAAGCCAAATCTCTATCAGATGACATTGAATGTCCAACAGCAATATAACCATCAGAAACCTCTGTTACTGATTCAAAATAATCAATAGAAGACCCACCAAAATTCTTTTTCCAAATAATATTACCATTTGTATCATATTTAACTATAATTCCGTCAGTACGACCTTTATTAAGCCCCGTCAAATCACCATCAGTTGAAGCTGAATAACCAACAGCAAGATAACCATCAAAAACCTCTGTTACTGAATGAAAAGAACTACCACCATTAGACCCACCAAAAATTTTATTCCATATAATATTACCAGATGTATCATATTTTATTATAATAGCACCATTTCCAACAACAACATAACCATCAGAAACCTCTGTTACTGAATAAAAAGCATTACCATTAGTCCCACCAAAGTTTTTATTCCAAATTATATTACCAGATGTATCGTATTTAACTATAATTCCGTCATTTCCGTCTTTATTAAGTCCAGTCAAATCACCATCAGACGACCCTGAATACCCAACAGCAATATAACCATCAGAAACCTCTATTACTGATTCAAAATAATCACTAGCAGACCCACCAAAGTTTTTAACCCACTCCGCAGTGACATCACCTTCTGCAAATACTTCATTTGGTATAAAGCTAATCATTAATATACTAACTAATAATAAACCAAATACTATTTTTAAATTTTTTATTTTCATTTTTTTATTATTCCTCCTTTTGTTTTTTTGTAGTTTTTTAAATTTATTTTTTATAATATATGAGAAAATCCATAAAATTATAACTATTCTTTTAAATAAAAAATAAACATCCATAAGTTTTTAAGCTTGTGAATGTTTATGTGATTTAGCTTGTTATTTTAATTGATATTTTGACTTTTCAACTCCTCAAGAAAACCCGTTAGAGAAATCCACTTCTTTTTATTGTATAGGAAATTGTTATTGATTTAGTTATAATTTAATTATACTTAAATCAAAAATAATTTTTATAAAAAATTAAATAGGCAAACTTATCGTGAGGTAAGGACGCAAAGCTATGAATCTCAATGAGATAGTCAAGTTGCATATATTAAATACTGTAATTTGTGCAGTATTTTTTGTTTTAGATTAAAACTATTGGCTTATTGGCTATTAATAAAGTTATATGTATATAGACCTAGCAAAAAAAGCTGAAAGATTTTGGAGATGAAGTATTGTATATTATATCGAGTGACAAATAAATATAAAAAGTAGAGTATATTGTAGAAAATTAAGGAGAAAAAAATGCCGAAAATACTTAAAACAATCAAAGTAAAATTAACGCTTGTATCGATACTATTATTAATAGTTGCATTAGGAACTTTGGGAGTAATTTCCTTAAGTAAATTTAATAATGAAACAGAGAACTTTGTTAATGATAAATTAATAGAATTAACAGAAATGTCTAGTAAGATTATTGAAGGTGACATTGATAAAGTAAAGTTAGTTACAAAATTAATAAGTGGAAATAATAGAATTGCTCCATATGTTTCGGGTGATTTTAGGCTCAGAGATGAAGTTTTTAAATATATTTTCACGCAAGAAGAGAATGCCGAAGGAATAATTGAATCAATAATACTTACTGATAAAGATGGAAATGCTATAATTTCAAGTGATAATAAGTATTTTAGAGCTGATTTAAGTGAAGAAGATTATTTAAAAGAAGCAATGAAAACTGGAGAAGTATCTGAAAGTGAAATAATAATATCAGAAGTCACAGATAATCCTGTTATTGCTATGTGTACACCTATTAAAGAAAAAGGAAAAGTAGTGGGCACAGTTATTGCTTCTGTAAATTTCAATGAAATTGTAAAAACTGCAAAGGATATGAAAGTGTTTGAGAATGGTTATGCATATATGTTTGATCTAAATGGTCTTTTGGTTCAACATCCAACTGAAGATTATATATTTAAAACAAATATTTTAGATTTGAATGTTCCTGAAATGAAAACAGTACTAGAAGATGTTCATCAAGGAAAGGACGGAGAAGCTTTCTATACTTATAAGGGTGAATATAAATACGTTAGATATACTAGAGTAGGTAATTGGGGATTTGCTGTTACAGCTGATTATAATGACTATATGAGCGGCAGTTATCAAGTACGTAATTATATAATTATTGTGTTAATTTTAAGTGCAATTATTGCAAGTGTAACTTTTTTTCTGTTTACTAAGGCTATTATTATTAAACCTTTAAATAAATTAAAAACTGAAATGGAATTTGCAGGAAATGGTGATTTTAGTAGAGATTATCAAGTAAAGGGTGAAGATGAAATAGCAGCTATAGGACATTCATATATTAAAATGACAGAAAAATTAAAAGAATTATTTAAATCTATTAGTAGCGGAAGTATGGATGTAAGCGCATCAAGTCAAGAATTAAGTGCAACGGTAGAAGAAATAGATGCCCAAATAATAACAGTAAATACAGCAACACAAGAAATTGCTGCAGGAATGGAAGAAACAGCAGCTGCGATAGAAGAGATAAATGCAACAGGATTACAAATTTTAGATTATGCAAATATTTTAATGGAAGATGCTGATAAAGGAAAAGAAGAAGCTACAGAAGTTTATTCAAGAGCAAATGATATGAAAACAAATGCAGAAAAATCAAAAGAAGAAGCAGATAAAATATATCTGATACGTGAAAAAGGAATAAAAGAAGCATTAAAAAAAGCAGAAGTAATAAAAGAAATAAAAGTAATGGCAGATACAATTCAAACAGTTGCAGAACAAACAAATTTACTTGCACTAAATGCTGCAATAGAAGCTGCAAGAGCAGGAGAGCATGGAAAAGGATTTGCAGTAGTAGCAGACGAAGTAAGAAAATTAGCAGAGGAATCAACAAAGACAGTAGTTCAAATTAATAAAATGGTAGCAGATGTAAATACAGCATTTGATGATGTTGCAGATAATTCAGAAAGTTTATTAGAATTTATTGATACTAAAATAATACCAGATTATGAAATATTAGTAGAAACAGGAAAGCAGTACTTAGTAGATTCAGAATTATTTTCTAATTTGATGAATAAAGTTAATGGACAATCCAATGACGTTAATAAATCAATTGTACAAATTACAGAAGCACTTGAATCGGTTTCTAGTGCAGTTGAAGAAGTAACAGCAAATAGTATGGATATTTCAGCAAATACAGATGAAGTAGCAAAAGCAGTTGGTGAAGTTGCAAATGTAGCAACAACACAAGCTCAATTATCTGAAATGTTGAATTTAAATGTTAGTGAATTCAAATTATAATGCTTGAAATTGCGTGAATTTAATAAAAACCTAGGTTAACGTGAATATAAAGTTGAGCTAGGTTTTTTCACATTGAAATATAATATTGTGAAAAATAGGCTATTGACTTTTATATCTTAATAAAATATGATAATATAATTGTAAAGATTAAATGGAGTGAGAAATTTGAATATAAAAAATATTGTAAAAGTAGTTTTAATAATGATTGCGATTTTGTTTGTTGGGGAATATTTTCCAATATTTAGTACTGTTATTGTAGGTATTCCAATTAGTTTAATGGTATTATATAAAGAAGAAGATTTTAAACATGTAATTCTAGCGATTGGAATTTTTTCCTTTGCGACTTATTTTAGTTTTGGTTTTTTTAATATGTTATTTATCTTAATATTTGCAGTTTTAAATATACTTGTTTTAATTTATTCTGATAAAAATAAATTAAGTGCGCTTA
>JAUCFZ010000065.1 GCA_030377915.1 Clostridiaceae bacterium HSG29 | reverse complement strand
TAACATATTTATGACTCCTTTACAATGAATTTATGAAATAGAAATACAAAAATTATACTAAAAAAAACTGTTAATGATGAAAAAGCAAGTGATGTTATTCCTATTGTTTTTAAATTTGAAACTATATCTGGATTTACTCCAAGTGACATTCCCATAGAAAACAAAAGACCAAATAAAATTGCAATTTGTATTTTTGAATTAATTTTTAAAGTGTTTTTATTGAGTTTTAGAAAAAAACCTATAGCCATTCCTAAAACTAAACTTATAACTAGTGTCATTTGAACCTCTCTTTCGTATATTTATAAATTATATTTTTCAATTTTTCTATATAATGTTCTTAAACTGATATCTAGTATTTTTGCAATTTTTTTCTTAGCATCAACACTAGTCCCATAATCATTTAATAAAGTAATTAATTCTTTTTCTTCGGATGATACTTCTTCATTAGAATTAAAATTTTCTTTGATTTCATCTGGTATACTTTCTAAAGTAAGCGTAGAACTATCTTCTAGATTTACAGCACATTCAATTGCATTTTCAAGTTCTCTTATATTTCCAGGCCAATTATATGAATTAAAATATTTAATTGTATCATTAGAAATTAATGATATGTCTTTATTTAAGAGTTTATTATATCTATCTATAAAATGATAACATAATTTTTCAATATCTTCAGTTCTTTTACTTAATGATGGTATATTAAATGAAATTACTTTGATTCTATAATAAAGATCCGACCTGAAAGTACTATTTTTAATCATTTCTTTTAGATTTTTATTAGTTGCACATATTATTCGTACATCAACAGGTATTTCTTCTGTACTTCCCAATTTATAAATTCTTTTTTCTTGAACAGCTCTTAATAGTTTAGCTTGAGTAGATAATGGAATTTCAGAAATTTCATCAAGAAATATAGTTCCGCTAGAAGCATGTTCAAAAAGTCCGATTTTTCCTGATTTATTTGCACCAGTAAAAGCACCATATTTATATCCAAACAATTCGCTTTCTATTAAAGAATCTGGAATGTTTGCACAATTTAATTCTACAAAAGGACCATATTTTCTATTACTTATTGAATGAATATGTTTTGCAAATAAACTTTTTCCTGTTCCTGTATCACCTGTTATAAGGATATTTGAAGGACTTTCTTTAAGTTTTTCTGCTTTTTTAAGTAAAATATTCATTTTTTCATTATTAGTAATAATTGAAACTTGATTTTTTTTCTCATTTTTGTTTTTTCTTTTATCTGTAAGTGAGCAATTTGTTCTTATTAATTTAATTATATGCATGTCATCAACAGTTCTACATTCGATATTGAAATTTGAATTAAGTATTTTTGTTTTTGCAGTAAAAAAATCATTAGTTTTAATTCTAGTAATAATGTCATTTTTAAAAACTTGAGTTAATGAGTTGTTATATAAACAAAATAATGATAAATCATTTTCTGCATGTTTATTAAAATTTAATACATTTAGAGTTTCATCAGCAATAATTATACCGTATTCACTGTCTTCAATTAATTCATTAATTAATATATCCTTTTCTCTTAATAGATGGTGAGTAAATTCACTATCAAGTGTTTGAGAAATTAATTTAGAAGTTTGCTCAAGAATTCTAAAATATTTAGTTATATGTGCTTCAATTCTATTATGACCTTCTTTATTAAATGAAGTTAGTGAAATAACACCAATTGGTTTGTTTTTATATCTAATACAATCAAGTATTTCTATTGTAGCAGGACAATTCCCTTTAAATCTACATTCAGAGCATAAACTCATTTCTCCAGGTTTATTTACTAAAATCTTTTCGTTTTCAATTACATAATCTATAAAAGGTTTATGTACATTTTTACCTTTTTTTTCTAAATATCTATCTGAGTATAAGATCAAATTAGCATTTTTATCAAAAATTGCACCCTCTAAATTATTGCTTATACAAATTGAATCAAGAATAACTTTTATTTCATTAAGATAATTATTAAGCATAAATCCTCCTCTTTTTTAAATTTTACGAATAATTTACGGATTTGTCAACTGAAATGACAAATTTGACAGAAAAACATTGAAAAATATATTTAAAGCCACCTTTTTTTTGGTATAAGACTTGCAATATGTATAGTATAAGAAAAAAATAATGGAGGGTGAATATGAACATATCATTAGAAGGTAAAGTAGCAGTAGTTACAGGAGCAGCTTCTGGAATAGGATTAGCAACAGCAAAACTGTTTTCAGAAGTAGGAGCAAAAGTAATTATGTTAGATGTTTCAAAAGAGGGAGAGAAAATTGCAAATGAAATTAAAAATGCAAAATTTTATTTCTGTGATGTAACAGACATAAAAAATGTAGAAAAAGTAGCAAATTTAGTTAAAGATGAATTTGGAACTGTAGATGTTTTATTTAATAATGCAGGAGTTACAGTAAGAAAAACAGTAGTTGAATTAACTGAAAAAGAATGGGATTTTGTAATTGATGTTGGATTAAAAGGATTATTCCTAATGTCAAAGTTCTTTATTCCATTAATGGAAGAAAAAGGCGGAAGTATAATTAATACTGGTTCTGGATGGGGACTTAAAGGTGGAGGTGAAGCTGCTGCATATTGTGCTGTAAAAGGTGGAATTGTTAATTTAACAAGAGCGATGGCAATTGATCATGGGAAAGATAAGATTAGAGTTAATAGTGTAAATCCTGGTGATACAATGACTGCAATGTTAAAAGATGAAGGTCTTCAAACAGGAGAAATTAATGAAAAAATATCAGAATCTGATTATTTAGAGGCATGTGGAAATGACAGACCTCTTGCAAGGATTGGAATGCCTATTGATATTGCTAATGCAGTATTATTTTTAGCAAGTGATTTATCAGAGTGGATAACTGGAAGTGCGTTAGTTGTAGATGGTGGCGGTATTGCATAAACGAAAGGAGAATCAAATGGAAAAAAGAGGATTTAAGAATCATCCATATATTCCGAATTCAGATTTAAAGATTCAAAATGAAATGTTAAAAGAGATTGGACTTTCATCTTTAGAAGAGCTTCATGAGTTAATTCCTGAGGAACTTATATTTAAAGGCAAAATGGATATTCCAGATGCTTATAAATCAGAATTTGAATTAAAGAAACATATTGAAAAAATTATGAAAAGAAATGAAAACTGTAATGATAATTTAAACTTTCTTGGTGCAGGATGTTGGCAACATTATGTTCCAGCAATATGCGATGAGATTGTGAATAGAGGTGAATTTTTAACTGCATATGGTGGTGAATCATATAATGATTTTGGAAGATTCCAAGTTTTCTTTGAATATCAATCATTAGTTGCTGAACTTGTAAATATGGAAGTTGTAAATGTTCCTACAATGGATTGGCCACAAGCTGCAGCTACTTCAATTAGAATGGCATATAGAATGACAAATAGAAAAAAAGTATTAATCTCTGAAGTAATATCAGAAGAAAAATTTGAAATAATTAGAAATTATTGTTCTCCACATATTGAAATCGTAAAAGTAAAATTTGATGAAAAAAGTGGATTAATTGATTTAAATGATTTAAAAAATAATATTGATGAAAATGTAGCAGCTTTTTATTTTGAAAATCCAACATATTTAGGTCATTTAGAAACACAAACTGATGAAATTTCAAAAATTGTTCATGATAATAAATCTGAATTAATTGTAGGAGTTGATCCTAGTTCACTTGGTATTCTTGAATCACCTACAGAATATGGTGCAGATATAATTTGTGGAGATTTACAACCACTTGGAGTTCATATGAACTATGGTGGAGGTCAAGCTGGATTTATGGCAACAAGAAATGAAGAAAAATATGTAATGGAATTTCCTTCAAGATTATTTGGAATGGCACCAACAGTTAAAGAAGGAGAATATGGATTTGGTGATGTAGCATATGATAGAACATCATTTGGACATCATAGAGAGCATGGTAAAGAATATGTTGGAACGCAAACTGCTTTATGGGGAATTGCTGCAGGTGTTTATTTAACAATTATGGGACCTAAAGGAATGAAAGAATTAGGCGAAAAAATAATTTATAATTCAAATTTTGCAAAAGCAGAACTTAATAAAATAGAAGGTGTTAATACTTCTTTAATGAATAATATGTCATTTAAGGAAATTGTTGTAACTTATGAAAATACAGATATGACAGTTAAAGAAATCAATAAAAAATTAAGAAAACATAATATTTTTGGCGGTAAGGATTTAACAAATGAATTTCCAATGCTTGGAAAATCAGCAATGTTTAGTTTTACTGAAGTGCATTCTGAAGAAAATATTATTGAATTAAAAAATGCGTTAAATAAAGTTTTGAATGAATCCGGGGAGGCATAGAAATGAAGAAAATTAATAGAAGTAACATACTTGAAAACTTTCATCAAGCGAAATGGGACGAACCGGTTGTATTTGAATTATCTCAACCTGGAGAAAGAGGAATTTTAGTTCCTGAAGTTGATAAAAATATAAAGGAAATGTTTGATATAAACGATTTGCTTCCAGATAATTTAAAAAGAAAAACTCCGCTTGAATTACCTGAAATGTCACAATCAAGAGTTTTAAGACATTTTATGAGATTATCACAAGAAACTTTAGGTGCTGATGTAAATATTGAAATAGGTCAAGGAACATGTACTGTTAAATATAGCCCGAAAATAAACGAAATGTTTGCAAGAAATGAAAATATGACAGAGTTACATCCGCTTCAAGATGATGAAACTGTACAAGGGATACTTGAAATAATGTATAAACTTGATTATTATATGAGAGAAATTTCTGGGATGGAGCAATTTACTTTCCAACCTAGTGGAGGGTCTCAAGCGATAATGGCTATGGCTTCATTAGTTGAATCATATTTTAATGATAAAGGCGAAGAAAGAGATGAGATAATTACTACTATATATTCTCATCCATCAGATGCAGCAGCTCCAGCATTAAAAGGATATAAAATTATTTATATTCAACCAGATGAAAATGGTTATCCTGATTATGAAGCATTTAAAAGTGCAGTTAGTGAAAAAACAGCAGCATTTTTTATAGCGAATCCAGAGGATACAGGAGTTTATAATACAAGAGTAAAAGAATTTACTGAACTTGTACATGAAAAAGGCGGATTATGTTGTTATGATCAAGCAAATGCTAATGGTCTTTTAGGTGTAACTCGTGCAAAAGATGCTGGATTTGATATGTGTTTCTTTAATTTACACAAAACTTTTTCAACACCTCATGGTTGCGGTGGACCGGCAACAGGAGCAACAGGTGTTACAAAAGAATTAATAAAATATTTACCAAAGCCAATAATTGATAAAAAAGAAGATGGAACTTACTATTTAGATTATGATTTTAGTGATTCAAAATATTCAGTAGGAAAAATTAGATCGTTTAATGGAGTAGCTCAAGTTGCATTAAAAGCATATGCATGGGTTATGTCATTAGGTGCTGAAGGTTTATATGAAGTAAGTAAAGTAGCAGTACTTAATAATAATTATATGTTTAAAAAAATGATGGATAATAAGTGGATAGATGCGCCATATATTAAAGGGAAACAACGTATTGAACAAGTTAGATATACAATTGAAAAATATACTGAAGAAACAGGTGTTACAACAGGTGATATTCAAAGAAGAATGATGGATTTTGGGCTTCATTATTGGGCTTCACATCATCCATATTATGTTCCAGAGCCAATTACTTTAGAACCAACTGAAACACCATCGAGAGCTGATATTGACCAATATATCGATACATTACTCTACGTAATGAATGAAGGATTTGAAAATCCTGAAAAAGTTAAAACAGCTCCTCATTCAAGTGTATGTCACCAATTAATTGAAGATGTATTAGATGATTCTGAAAATTGGATTCTTAGTTGGAAAATTTATAAAAAACAAAACAATCTTTAAGGAGAATTATGAAAAAAATAGGCTTAATTATTAATCCAATTGCAGGTCTTGGTGGATCTGTTGGATTAAAAGGAACTGATAATTTAAGTGAAAAAGCAATTGCTTTGGGTGGAAAGCCCAAAGCAATTGAAAAAACTATGAATACTCTTATGGGTGTTGATATAGATGAAGATGTAGTTTTTTATACAGCTTCGGGAGAAATGGGAGAGAGTTTACTAAAAAAAATGAATTTCGATTATGAATGCATTTATAGTAAGGATGATAGAAGTACTGCAGTTGATACTTATAAATGTGCTAAATTATTCATTGAGAAAAACATTGATTTATTAGTATTTGCAGGAGGTGATGGAACAGCAAGAGATATTTGTAATGCAGTAGATGAAAACATGGCGGTTGTTGGAATACCAGCAGGTGTAAAAGTACAGTCAGCGGTATTTGCTAAAAATCCAAAGAAAGCATCAAATTTAATAAATAAATTTCTAAATGGTAAAAGTCTTTTAAAGAAATGTGAAGTAATAGATCTTGATGAAGATATGTATAGAAATGGTGTAATACAACCTAAATTATATGGATATTTAAATGTCCCATATGATAAGAAATTATTACAGAATAAAAAAGCAAGAAGTCCTTTAAGTGAGGAAAATAATCAAAGGCTAATTGCATATGATATATGTGATAATATGGAAAACGGTATACTATATATTATTGGACCAGGATCAACTACAAAAGCAATTATGGACAATCTTAATTTAAAAAATACTTTAATTGGAGTGGATCTTATATTTAATAAGAAAATTTATAAAAATGATGTTTCGGAAAAAGACATACTTGATGCTATGGATATATACGAAAAAACTTATGTAATTGTTACACCTATAGGTGGACAAGGTTATGTTTTCGGCAGAGGAAATCAACAAATAAGTGAAAAGGTCATTAATAAAATTGAGAAAGAAGATATTTTTATTGTGGCTACAGAAACTAAACTTGTTAAGCTTATTAATGAACCTTTATTAATTGATACAGGATCTGAAGAAACAAATGAAAAACTAAAAGGTTATTATAAAGTTATAACAGGTTATAAGGAAAGAAGAGTTATGAAGGTAAGCGATTAGAAATTTCAGAATATTCAAAATAGGTTTCGGGGGAGGCATATTTTGATACGACTCGGGGGAGGAAAAATGAATCAAAATAATAAAAAAGAGGTTTCATTGTCAATAGCATTAATACCAGTAATATTTTTATTAGTTTCATTAGTAATTACTTTAGTAGTATTTGAACTTGGTGAAGCTCATATTGCACTATTTTTATCAGCAATGTTTGCAGCTGCATTAGCAATAATGGTTTTAAAAGTTCCGTGGAAAGAAATTGAAGATGGTATGATAAATTCAATAAAAATGTCAATGCAAGCGATTATTATTATGTTAATAATTGGTATGGTTGTTGGTACATGGATTTTATCAGGAATTGTACCTACTATGATATTTTATGGACTTAAGATACTTTCACCAGGAATATTCTTAGTGGCAACAGTATTAATATGTTCTGTAGTATCATTAGCAACAGGAAGTTCATGGACAACTGCTGCAACTGTTGGTATTGCACTTATAGGTGTAGGAACTGGCCTTGGAATGCCTATAGAAATGGTAGCTGGTGCAATTATTTCAGGATCTTATTTTGGTGATAAAATGTCACCTTTATCAGATACAACAAATTTAGCTCCTGCAATGGCAGGAACTGATTTATTTAGTCATATTAGACATATGTTATATACAACTGTACCAAGTTATGTTATTTCACTTGTGTTATTTGCAATCCTTGGTATGAGATATGCTGGTAAATCTTTAGATCAAAGTTCAATTGATGTAATATTAAACGGTTTAGATGGAGCATTTAATTTATCACCAATTTTATTAGTTGCACCTGCACTTGTAATCTTTATTGTTATTAAGAAAATTCCTGCGGTACCAGGATTATTTGGTGCAGCTTTATTAGGTGGAATATTTGCAATGATGTTCCAAGGAGCATCTCTAGGAACAGTATTAGATGTAGCAAATAATGGATATTCTTCAAGCGTAGGAGTAGAAGCTATTGATTCTCTATTATCAAGAGGTGGAATGCAAGGTATGCTTTGGACTGTTTCGTTAATACTTTGTGCAATGATGTTTGGTGGCGCAATGGAAAAATCAGGAATGCTTAATTCAATTGCAGCAAATATTTTGAAGTTAGCGAAAAATACTGGTGGCCTTATAACTGCTACAATATTTACAAGTATTGGTATGAATATTATCGCTGCAGATCAATATTTAGCTATAGTTATACCAGGACGTATGTATGTAGATGCATATAAAGAAAGAAATCTTCATCCTAAAAATCTTTCGAGAACTCTAGAGGATGCAGGTACATTAACTTCAGCACTTATTCCTTGGAATACTTGTGGAGCGTATATGATTTCTACATTAGGCGTAGCACCATGGGTATATGTGCCTTATTGTTTCTTAAATTTAATTAATCCTGTAATTGCAATAATTTATGGATATACAGGATTCAGTATTGAATATATTGATGAAGAGGAAGAACTTTTAGAAGCGTAAAATTTAGCCGGCATGAAAATGTCGGCTTTTTACTTATAAAAATTGATATTGTGACGATATATATTTATAGAGCTCAAGTTGTTTTTATGGTATAATATTTTCTAGAAGGTGATTGTATGAATATTACTAGTTTACAGACAGCAAATATCCAGAGTTTAAAAGCTGCGATTAATATAGCAAATTTAAGTAAAGTAATGAACCAAGATGCAAAAAGTGTTGATTCTCTAATGAAATCAATGGAAAGATCTGTGACACCTCATAAAGGTGCACACATTGATTTGAAAGTGTAGTGATGAGTAGTATGATATGTATTATAAAAATACTTGAAAAAAAACTTGAGCTTCTTAAAAATAACTGTTCAAAAAATGAAATTTTAGAAATAGATATTTTATTTTCTAAAGAATATGAAAAAATGTTAAAGAAATTTAATGTAAAAAAAATTGATGATATAAATAAAGAAAAATATAGAGATGATTTATTAAAGATGAAAAATCTTGTTAATAAAATTATGGAAATTGAAAATGATG
>JAUCFZ010000064.1 GCA_030377915.1 Clostridiaceae bacterium HSG29 | reverse complement strand
TTTATTATTATAATTGGGAAAAAAGTCATGAATCTATTTCTCAAAGAGAGAAGCAGATAAAATTATATGCAAAGAAAATTAATAGTGTTGTAAAAAAAAGAACTTTAGAAATTGAGAATGATTTATGATAATCTAATAATAGACAAATTGGAGGTCATTATGATAGAAAAAATAAAAGATATATTATATGATTTAACAGATTTTATTTTAGTATTAATAATAGTTGTTTTTATGGTTTCTGTGATTTCAATAAAAGTCACTGATTCATTATCAATAAATCCATTCAACATTATTAATAATACCCTAAAACAAAATGAATTAGCAGTTGATAACACGGAAGGCACTGATAATATCGAATCGAATCTTCCTGATATAGAAACTAATATCACGATAGAAGAACCAACAAATCAAAAACCTGAAGAAATCCTTATTGAACCTGATCCAAATTTAGATACAGAAGAAAATAAACCAGAGGAAAAAAACGAGGTTAAAGAACTTAAAATAACAATTAAAAGTGGAAGCACAGGTTATGACATTGCAAAACTTCTCAAAAGCAATAAATTAATTGAAGATACTCAAGTATTTATATCAAGAGTAGAGGAATTAAAACTAGGCGCAAAGCTTCGCTCTGGTACTTTTAAACTAAATTCTTCTCTATCACTTGATGATATCATTTTCATTATTGCTGGTAAAAATTAATTTATTATTTTTTAATTGAAATTTATTCCCAATGCTATATAATGTATATGGAAATGTAATTATATCCCCATATATTACATATAAGTTAGGTAAATAAGAATTAGGAGGAAATTATGAGTTTAGTTACAACTAAAGAAATGTTTAAAAAAGCAAATGAAGGCGGATATGCAATTGGTGCATTTAATATTAACAACATGGAAGCTTTACAAGGTATTGTAGATGCTGCTGAAGAAAATAAATCAGCTGTTATTGTACAATGTTCTTCTGGAGCAATTAAATATGCAAGACCAATATATTTAAAGAAATTAATTGATGCTGCTGTTGAAGATACTACTATTGATATTGCACTTCACTTAGATCACGGTGCAGATTTTGAAATTTGTAAAGCATGTGTTGATTTAGGATTTACTTCAGTTATGATTGATGCCTCAAAATATGATTTAAATGAAAACATCAGAATTACTAAAGAAGTTGTAGACTATGCACACGCAAATGGTGTTGTTGTTGAAGCTGAATTAGGAAAATTAGCTGGCGTTGAAGACGAAGTTAATGTAAGTGCTGAAGATGCAACTTATACAAATGCAAAAGAAGCACAAGAATTTGTAGAAAAAACAGGCTGTGACTCGTTAGCAGTTGCAATAGGAACTTCTCACGGTGCTAATAAATTCACTGGCGAGCCTAAATTAGCTTATGATAGATTACAAGAAATTCAAGACTTATTACCAGAAGGTTACCCATTAGTATTACACGGATCTTCTTCAGTTTATCCAGAAGCAGTTGCTGTATGTAATGAATTTGGTGGACAGTTAAAAAATACAAGTGGTGTTCCAGATAATATGTTAAGTAAAGCATGTACTGAATTCAATGTTTGTAAAATTAATGTTGATACTGATTTAAGAATTGCTATGACAGGCGGAATTAGAAAAGCATTTGCTGAAAATCCAACAAACTTTGATCCTAGAAAATATTTAGGACCAGCTAGAGAAGCTATTAGAGAAAGTGTTTCACATAAAATTAAAAATGTATTTAAAAGTACAAACTCTTGTAAATAAATAATATTAGCCTATTGAAAAATAGGCTTTTTTATTGTAAAAAAAAAGAAGCTCATATAAGCTTCTCTATTGTCTATCAAATTTTATTTCAAAACCATTAATTTCTAATAGCTGATTAATCATATCCCAGAAATCATATTTTCCTCTTTTAGAAGGAGAAGACATCGGAAGTAAATAATCATCCATATCCATAGTAAGAGTTTTTCTAATTAAATTAATATTTTTAGGAAGTTGAGCCCTTTTAACTTTATCAGCTTTTGTCCCTATTACAATACCATTAAATCCCATAGTTTTAATCCAGTTATACATCGTAACATCATCTGGTGACGGTTTATGACGTAAATCCACTAATAAAATAACTTCAATAAGATTTTCTCTTTCAGCTAAATAGCCTTCTATCATTTTACCCCATTTTGCTTTTTCAGTTTTTGAAACTTTTGCAAATCCATATCCAGGCAAATCAACAAAACGAATTTTTTCATCTATATCATAAAAATTAATAATTCTTGTTTTACCAGGTCTAGAAGAAGTATATGCTAATTTTATTCTATTCACAAGCATATTAATCAAAGTTGATTTTCCAACATTTGATCTTCCTGCAAATGCAAATTCTGGAATTTTATCATCAGGCCATTGTTCTTTCCAAGCAGCTGAAATTACTATTTTACTATTTGCTATTTTCATTATTATCTTCCTTTAAAAGTGCATAATCAAGCACTTCTTTCATTGTTTTTACTGGAATAAATTCAACTGTTTTCTTAACAGCATTTGGAATATCTTCAAGATTCTTAATATTTTTATAAGGTATTAATATTCTTTTAATTCCCGCTCTTTTAGCAGCAAGTGATTTTTCCTTAAGTCCTCCAATAGGTAATACTCTTCCTCTTAAAGTAATCTCTCCAGTCATAGCAATAGTTTTAAATACTTTCTGGTTTGTTAAAGCAGAAACCATTGCAGTCGCCATTGTAATTCCTGCAGATGGACCATCTTTTGGAACAGCCCCTTCTGGAATATGAATATGGATATCTAAATTTTTATAAAATTCTTCATCAATTTCGTATTCAGAAGCAATAGATCTAATAAAAGTTTGTGCTGTTTTTGCAGATTCTTTCATAACATCTCCAAGATTTCCTGTTAAAACTAATTTCCCAGTACCTTGCATTGTAGCAACTTCAATTGATAATGTATCTCCACCTACTGAAGTCCATGCTAAACCTCTAACAACACCCACTTCATTTTCTTCTTCTATTAAATCAAAGCTATATTTAGGAATACCAAGATATTTTTTTAAATTTCTTGAATTAATTCTAATTTTATTTTTATTTTCTTCAACAATTATTGCAGCAGATTTTCTACATAATGCTCCAATTTGTCTTTCAAGTTCACGAACTCCAGATTCTCTTGTATAACTATTTATAACAGTTCTTAATGTACTATCAGATAATACTAGATTTTCATCGCTTAATCCATGTTCTTCAAGCTGTTTTTCAACTAAATATTTAGTAGCAATATTTAATTTTTCATCCTCAGTATAACCAGGAATTCTAATTATTTCCATTCTATCTCTAAGTGGTCTAGGAATAGATCCTAAATCATTAGCTGTAGTTATAAATAATACTTTTGATAAATCAAATGGAACTTCTAAATAGTGATCAGTAAAATCCTTATTTTGTTCAGGATCTAATACTTCTAAAAGTGCAGAAGCTGGATCTCCATTATAACTACTACTTACTTTATCAATTTCATCAAATAAGAATACAGGATTTTTTGTGCCAGTTTCTTTGATTCCATTTATTATTCTTCCTGGAATAGCTCCAATATAAGTTCGTCTATGACCTCTAATTTCAGCTTCATCTTTAACTCCATCTAATGACATTCTAGAAAACTCTCTTCCTAATGCTCTTGCAATAGATTTTGCTATAGATGTTTTACCTACACCAGGAGGTCCAACCAAACAAATAATTGGTCCTTTCATTGAGTTTTTCAATTTTCGAATAGCAAGATATTCTAGAACTCTTTTTTTAACATCTTTTAAACCATAATGATCTTCATTAAGAATTTCCCTTGCTTTTTTCAAATCTAAATTATCTTCTGTTTCTGTATTCCAAGGAAGATCTAAAATTAAATTAATATATGTTCTTATTACATTTCCTTCGCCACTTGATGGATTTATTAATTTTAATCTTTTAATTTCCTTTTCAATTTTTTCATTTATTTTTTCATCTAAATTAAGTTCAATTAATTTTTGAGTCATTTCTTCAATTTCATCTTCAGATGAAAAATCTTCTCCAAGTTCTTCTTGAATTGTTTTTATTTTTTCTCTTAAATAATACTCTTTTTGTTTTTTATTAATATTTCCTTTTACTTTAGAATTGATTACATTTTCCACTTCTAAAATTTCTTTTTCCTGCATTATTATTTCAAGAATAACATTTAATCTTTCCTCAATATCTATTGCACCAATTAATTCCTGCTTCTTTTCTAATTTCAATGAAATATTCGATGCAACAGTATCAGCAAATCTATCTGGATCTGTTATTTCGGAAACCGAAAGAAAAATATCTGGTGTAATTCTTGGATTTATAGCAACATAATGTTCAAAAGTTTCCAATACAGCTCTCATTAAAGCCTTAACTTTTATACTATCATCCAATTCAATATTATCAAATTTCTCAATATCCACTCTATAAAATGGGTCAATATCAATAATTTTATTAACTCTAGCTCTATATTTACCTTCAACTAAAACTCTAATTGCGTCGCCAGGTAATTTCAGCATTTGCTTAACACGGCAAACTACACCAAAATCATATAAATCTTCTATTTGAGGATCCTCTATTTTTACATCTTTCTGAGTAATTAAAAAAATAAGTTGTTCATTTATCATCGCTTCTTCAAGTGCTCTAATAGATTTATTTCTTCCTACATCAAAATGAATAACTTCATATGGTAATATAGAAAGTCCTCTAAGTGGAATTAATGGAATATTTTTTTTAATATCAAGTTCATTCATTATTTCACCCCTTTAATATTTAAAATGCGAGTCAATTGACCCGCATTTAATTAACTAACTACTTTTTTTAATATCGTCGTTGAAAATTAATTCAGGTTCTTTTGAAGATACTACTGAATCTTTTGTAACAATACACTTTTTAACATTCTCAAGTGAAGGAATTTCATACATAATATCTAACATTAGTTTTTCAAGAATTCCTTTTAATCCTCTAGCTCCTGTTTCCTTTTGTACTGCTAAATGTGCAATTTCATGAATAGCTTCTTTTTCAAATTCTAATTCAACACCATCAAGTTCTAATAACTTTTGATATTGTTTTATTAAAGCATTTTTGGGCTCAGTCAGAATTCTTTCTAACGCTTTTTCATCTAATTCATGAAGTGAACTCACTACAGGAATACGTCCTATTATTTCAGGAATTAAACCAAATTTTAATAAATCATGAGTTTCAACTTGTTCGAATAATTCGCCAATTGCATAGTCTTTATTGCTTCTTATTTCAGCGCCAAATCCCATAGCCTTTTTACCAATTCTTTTTGCGATAATTTTATCAAGACCATCAAAAGCTCCGCCACAAACAAATAAAATATTAGTGGTATCAATCTTTAAAAATTCTTGATGAGGATGCTTTCGTCCACCTTGTGGTGGTACAGAAGCTTCAGTTCCTTCAATCATTTTTAAAAGTGCTTGTTGAACACCTTCACCACTTACATCTCTTGTTATAGAAGTATTTTCACTTCTTCTAGAAATTTTATCTAATTCATCAATATATATAATACCTTTTTCTGCTTTTTCAATATCATAATCAGCTGCTTGAATAAGCTTTAAAAGAATATTTTCTACATCTTCACCTACATAACCTGCTTCTGTCAATGTAGTTGCATCAGCAATTGCAAATGGAACATCCAATGTTTTAGCTAAAGTACTTGCTAAAAGAGTTTTTCCTGATCCAGTAGGTCCAATTAATAAAATATTACTTTTCTGAAGCTCAATTTCTTTAATGTTTGAAGCTGTTTTAATTCTTTTATAGTGGTTATATACTGCAACAGCAAGTGTTTTCTTTGCATTATCTTGACCAATTACATACCCATCCAAAGTATCTTTGATTTCTTTCGGTAATAATAAGTCATCAAATTCTAAAGGTGCACGAACTTCTTCCTCTAAAATTTCATTACAAAGTTCAATACATTCATCACAAATATATACATTTGGTCCTGCAATTAACCTTTTAACTTGATCTTGAGATTTTCCACAAAATGAACATGTTAAATGTTTGCCTTTATCATGTGTCATATAATCAACCCCTATTTCCTTGATTCAATAATTTCATCTACTAAACCGTATTTCACCGCTTCTTCAGCGATCATAAAATTATCTCTTTCAGTATCTTTTTCTATTTTCTCAATATCCTGTGAAGTCATGTCACTTAACAATTTATTCATTCTATCTCTTATTGCTAATAATCTTTCTGCTCTAATTTTTACATCTGTAGCTTGACCTTGAGCGCCGCCAAGTGGTTGATGAATCATTACTTCAGAATTAGGTAAAACATATCTTTTTCCTTTTGCACCAGCAGCTAATAAAAATGCACCCATACTTGCAGCCATTCCAATACATATTGTAGAAACATCTGATTTAATATAATTCATAGTATCAAATATTGCCATACCTGCTGTAATTGATCCGCCAGGCGAATTAATATATAAACTAATGTCCTTATCAGGATCATCAGATTCTAAAAAAAGAAGTTGTGCAGTAATTAAACTTGCTTGAGTATCATTAACCTCTCCATTTAACATAATTATTCTATCTTTTAAAAGTCTTGAAAAAATATCATATGATCTTTCTCCACGATTGGTTTGCTCAACAACCATAGGAACTAAATTACTCATTACCATACCTCCAATTAACTCTATTTAATATTTGCATTGTCAACTAAGAAATCAACTGTTTTTCTTGATACAATTGAATCTTTAAGATAATCTGTATTTCTAGCAAATAATGTTTTAATTTCTTCAACAGTTTTATCTTGAGCATCTGCAAATTTTTTGTATTCTTCTTCTAAATCTTCTTCAGTTGCTTCAATACTTTCAGCAGTTACTACAGCATCAAATAATAATCCAGTTTCAACTCTAATTAAAGCATCTTTTCTCATACTTGCTTTTAAATCATCAAGGCTTCCACCTGTAAATTGAGCATATTGTTCAATATTTAAACCTTGTTGAGACAATTGTTGCTCAAAATTATTTACCATATCTTCCACTTCTTGATCAACCATAACTTCTGGAATTTCTACTTCCATATTTTCAACACATTTTTCAATTACTCTATCTCTATTTGCTCTTTCTGCACTTTCATTAGCAGATAATTGCATTTTTTCTTTTAAATCATTTCTATATTCATCTAATGTATCAAATTCTGTTGTATCGATAGCAAAATCATCATCTAATTCTGGAAGTTCTTTTACTTTAATTGATAAAACATTTACTTTGAAAATTACTTCTTTTGCAGCCATTTCTTCAGCATGGTAATCTTCAGGGAAAGTTACATTAACTTCAACTTCATCACCAATATTTGCTCCAATTAATTGATCTTCAAATCCTGGAATAAATGTATTTGATCCTATTTCAAGTTCGTGTCCTTTAGCAGATCCACCATCAAATAATTCTCCATCAAGAGTTCCTGCATAATCAATAATTACTTTATCATTTAATTCAACAGCTCTATCTTCAACATTAACCAATCTTGCATTCTGGCCTCTTAAAGTTTCTAATTCTTTGTCAACATCTTCATCAGTAACTACAGTATCAATACTTTCTATTTCAACACCTTTATATTGTCCTAATTTAACTTCTGGTCTAACTGTAACTTCAAATGTAAGAACTAAATCTTTATCATTTCCAATTTCAACAATATCTAAATTAGGTCTGTCAACAGGCTCTAATTTCAATTCATCAAGTCCATTTGAATAAACTTCAGGTAATAATATATTTACAGCATCCTCAAAAAATACTTCAACACCATAATTAAGTTCAATCATTTTTCTAGGCGCTTTACCTTTTCTAAATCCTTGTAAATTAAATTTTTTCTGATTCTGTTTAAACGCTTTTGTTACTGCTTCTTGGAATTTTGCATTTTCCACTACTACTTCAAATTTTGCTACATTTTTTTCATTACTTTTTAATTCAATCTTCATAATATCCTCCTATATCAGTTGCATTTCACACTATTTATATAATAAATTGATTAAAATCAAAATTTAACCCGTCATCAACATATATTATATCATAATATTTCATATGTAAACATTTTTTTTAAGATTTTATAATATTTCTTCTTCCATTGTAAACATTTGTTTGATATAATATTATATACTATTAAAAGGAGTTATTTTATGGGTTTTTTTGAAGAACTATCTAAAAATTATAATATTAAATTAAATGAAAAACAAAAAAAAGCTGTTCTGCATTTTAATAATCCAGCACTTACACTTGCTATTCCTGGAAGCGGAAAAACAACTTTGCTTTTGTGTAGAATTTTCTATTTAAATAAAGTGAAAAATATCCATTTTGAAAATATTCTTACGCTGACTTTTTCAAAAGCATCAGCAAATGATTTAGAAAGCAGATATAAAAAACTTTTTAATTCAATTCCAAGTAATTTAGAATTTTCTACAATTCATAAATTTTCATATAAAATTGTTAGAAAATACTATAAGCATAGAAATATTAATTTCACTTTAATAGAAGGTAAAAATGCATATAATAAAGTTAATATTTTAAACAACGCATATAAAACAATTAACAATTCAATTATTTCAAATGAGGATTTAGAAACACTTATAAATGATATAAGTTATACAAATAATATTATGTTAAAAGATAATTACCCAAATAATATTAAAAATTTCAAAAAAATTTATGATTTATATAAATTAGAAAAAAAACAACATAAATTCATTGATTTTGATGATATGTTACTAATATGTTTAAGAGTATTAGAAAAAAATGAAGCATTACTTGATTTTTACTCAAAGAAATTTGAATTTATTCAAGTTGATGAAGCTCAAGACACATCAATATTGCAGCATAGAATAATTAAAATTTTAAGTAAAAAAAATAATAATACTTTTATGGTAGCGGATGACGATCAAAGTATCTATGGATTTAGAGGTGCTTATCCTGAATATCTATTAGATTTTAAAACAAAGTATAAAAATGCAACTATTTATTATCTAAATAAAAATTATAGATCTAGTTATGAAATAATTGA
>JAUCFZ010000063.1 GCA_030377915.1 Clostridiaceae bacterium HSG29 | reverse complement strand
TTAATGAAAGTAAATTCACTTTAGAAATGGCAAAGGATCATATTGATGAAATTGTTGATATGTCACATATTGGGATATATGAAAATGATATTGAAATAACAGAGATTGAACGAAAATTAAATGAGATCATTAAAAATATGGAAGGTGAATTTAATTTAGATTTTGATATTTTAAAAAAATCTTTTGATTTTCAGGAAGTCGCAAAAAAAATAAATATAGTATACGAGTTGCTTGAAGAAGATAATTCAGAAATTGAATCTATTCTTGACAGGATAATGATTTTAAAAAAAATGTTGAATGTTGAAGCTTTAATAAATATTGATATAGACTTTAAAAACTTATTTTCAATGAATACATTTGATGTTAAATTTGGAAGAATGAGTATTAAGAATAGAAAAAGATTAAATATGAATTATGAAAATGTTACTGCGGCGGTAATGCATCTTGAAACGCCTTATGCAGAAGATCTATATTTAATTGTGTATCCTAAAGAATTGGAAAATGAAACTGAGAGGATATTAAAATCAGTTTATTTTGAGGAAATATATATTGATGAAAAATTTTTAGGAAAGCCTATTGAAATATTGGAAGCTATTAAAGCTGAAATGAAATTATTAAAAGATGAACTTAATAATTTATATAAAAGAATGAATGAAATGAAAGAAATTTACTATAAAGAGGTTTATGAAGCTTTTTCATTTATTCAGATGCAGAAAAAAATAATTGAATTTAGTGCTTTGATTGCTTCAACGCAGCATTTCTTCTATTTATCAGCATGGATTCCAGAAAGCAAAATTGAATTTACTAAGAATCTTATTGAGAAAAATGGACGAAATGCAATAATTGAATTTGTTGATAATTCGAAAACAAGCGCGAAACCTCCGACAAAATTAAAAAATAATTGGTTCTCAAAACCATTTGAAACTTTGGTAAATATGTATGGAGTACCAAATTACTATGAAATTGATCCGACTATGTTTTTTTCGATTACGTATATGATTTTATTTGGAGCGATGTTTGGTGATTTAGGGCAAGGATTAGTATTTGTTCTTGCTGGATTATATTTAGTTAAAATTAAAAAACAAGATATATTTGGTGGTCTTGCTATGAGAGTTGGAATTAGTTCTATGTTTTTTGGTTTTCTTTATGATTCCTTCTTTGGATACGAGCATATAATAAGTAAAATTATACCTCTAAAAATATATATTAGACCAATTGAAAATATTAATATAATGTTGGTAACTGCTGTTGTATTAGGTATTGTATTATTATTTATTGGGTTTGGATATTCAATTTATAATAAGTTGAAAATTGGTGATATTAAAGAAGGTGTATTTGGAAGAAATGGTATTACAGGACTTTTATTATATACTTCACTTCTTATAATAGTACTTGTAAAATTATTGGATAGTATAAATATAAATACTTTAATATTTGTTATTATTTCTATTGTTACAGTAATTCTATTAATAATAAGGGAACCAATAACAAATAAAATTTTAAAAAAAGAACGATTGTATTCTGAATCGGCTTCAGATTATTATGTTGAAAGTGGTTTTGAGCTTTTAGAAACATTTTTAAGTATGCTTTCTAATACAGTTAGTTTTATTAGGGTTGGTGCGTTTGCTTTAAATCATGTTGGTCTTTTTATTGCGTTTCATACAATGGCAAGATTGATTGGATCGACAGCAGGTAATATTTCAATGTTTTTATTAGGGAATATTATAATTATTCTTTTAGAAGGATTAATTGTATTTATTCAAGGTTTAAGATTAATGTATTATGAAATTTTTAGTAAGTATTATACAGGAGATGGATATAAATTTGAACCATCGGGATTAGAGTAGGAGGAATTTAAATGAAAATAATTTTAGCTATTGCAATTATGGTGGTTATTAGTACTATATTAACAGGTGTTTACTATGATATGAAAAAGATAAAAGGGGATAAACTTAAATTGAAAAAAGCTTTTTTATATAATTTGTCAATTTTTGTACCTATTATGTTGATTGGAATTTTAATTGTTGTTCCAGATATAGTATATGCTGCAACTGAAACAGGAGCTAGCGAGGTAAATGGACTTGGTCTTTTAGCTGTTGCAATATCAACAGGCCTTGCAACAATTGGTGCTGGAAATGCAGTGGGTTCAGTAGGATCATCTGCACTAGGCGCTATTAGTGAAGATCCTGATATTTTAGGAAAAACATTGATTTATGTTGGTCTTGCAGAAGGTATTGCGATTTATGGACTAATTATTTCAATTTTAATTCTTGGAAGATTATAGGTGTTATATGAGATCAATTATAGTAACTGACAATGATGAAACTATTGTTGGGCTCAGGCTTGCAGGTGTGGAAGGAAGAATGATTGAAGATAATGAAGATTTTTTAAATGTTATTGATGAATTAATATCGGATGAAAATATTGGAATTATTATGATAACACAAGGAATTTTTACAAGATATCAAGATGAATTACTATTAAGAAAGTTAAAAGAAAAAGAAACTTTAATAATTGAAATACCTGGATTTAATGAAAAAGTGAAGAAAAGCTTAATTTCTGAACATATACAGAGTTCAATAGGATTAAAATTATAATTGAAGAAGGTGATAGATTGATTACTATTGAAGATAAAATTGAATTATTTAGAAAAATAGTATTAGATAAAATAAATGGTGATTTTAAGGAAATTAATAATTATTTAGAAGATGAGAAAAAAATAGAAGATATAAAAATTGAAAAAGATGCAATTGATAAATCTAAAAGTTATATTAATAAATTTGTAAAAAAAGCAAATGAAGAAAAAGAAAGAGCAGTAATAGAAGCGAATAAAAATAGTAAAGAAAAGATTTTAGAAATTAAAAACAAATTTATTGATGAGGTTTATCAATCTCTTTTAGAAACATGTAGTGTTTTTATGGATGATAATAGTTATCTGTCGATATTTGAGAAACTTGCAAATAATGTTAAAGATGCTGCTGATGAATTTGAAGAAATTAAAATTTATTTATTAAAAAAAGATTTTGATGAAAAATTAAGTGATATACAGGAAATTTTTAAAAGAATTTTTACTGAAAAAGAAATAAATTATTATATTTCTGAATATGATTTTAAGGGTGGGTTTATCCTTTATAATGGAGATGAATCTGTGAAGTTAAATGTTAGTTTAGAGTCTATTGTGTCTTATAACAGAATATTCATTGGAAATGAAGTACATAAATTATTGGAAGTAGATGGTGAAACAGATGAGTGATTATTCTAAAGTAATTATGGTAAATGGTCCTGTTGTAAAAGCTGACAATATGCTCGAAGCCAATATGAGAGAAATGGTAATGGTTGGTAATAATAAGTTGATTGGTGAGATAATTTCAATAGATAATGGAGTTGGAACAATTCAAGTTTACGAAGAGACTGAGGGTTTAAAAATTGGGGAAAAGGTAGTTAGAACTTATAAACCACTTTCTTTGAAACTTGGACCTGGACTATTGGAAAATATGTTTGATGGAATTGAAAGACCTTTAAGAAAAATTAATGAAATTTCAAATGGATTTATTAAAGAAGGAATTGGATTATTATCAATTGATGAAATTAAGAAATGGAATGTTGAAATTATTGTTAAGCCAGGTGATATATTGAATCAAGGAGAGTTTTACGCTCTTATTGATGAAACTAGTTTAATTGAACATCGGCTTATGGTTCCGCCTAAAATTTCAGGGGAAGTTATTGAAGTGAAACCTGATGGCAGTTATTCTATTGAAGAAGTTATTGTTAAAATTAAATTAAAAGATGGTAGAATTTATGATTTGAAAATGTATCAAGAATGGCCTGTTAGAGATCCAAGGCCTATTCTAAATAGAATGAAATTATTTAAGCCACTTATTACAGGGCAAAGAGTACTTGATGTATTTTTCCCACTTGCAAAAGGAGGTACAGCTGCAATACCTGGAGGATTTGGAACTGGTAAAACGATGACACAACATCAACTTGCTAAATGGTCTGATGCAGATATTATTGTATATATTGGATGTGGTGAACGTGGAAATGAAATGACTGATGTTTTAAATGAATTTCCAAAACTAGTAGATCCAAAATCAAAAAAACCAATTATGGAAAGAACCATACTTATAGCTAATACATCAAATATGCCAGTAGCTGCTCGAGAAGCATCAATTTATACTGGTATTACATTGGCTGAGTATTATAGAGATATGGGATATCACATTGCTATTATGGCGGATTCTACTTCAAGATGGGCTGAAGCATTGAGAGAAATATCTGGACGACTTGAAGAAATGCCTGCAGAAGGTGGATATCCTGCATATTTACCATCGAGATTAGCTGAATTTTACGAAAGAGCTGGATATTGCAAAACTTTATCAAAAAAAGAGGGATCAATTACAATAATTGGTGCAGTTTCACCTGCCGGAGGCGACTTTTCAGAACCGGTTACTGAAAATACTAAACGATTTGTAAATGCATTTTTAGCACTTGATAAAAAACTTGCATATTCAAGACATTATCCTGCAATTAACTGGTTAAGTAGCTATAGTGGTTATATGGATGATTTAAGTGATTGGTATACAGAAAATATAAGTGGAGATTTATTGGTACTTCGTGGAAAAGTTATGAAAATTCTACATGAAGAGGATAAATTATCAGATATAGTTCAATTAGTTGGAGAGGATGTTTTACCGGATGATCAAAGATGGATTTTAGCAATAGCGCATATTGTTAAAGTTGCATTTTTACAGCAGAATGCGTTTCATGATGTAGATACTTATGTGCCTCTACCTAAACAACATTTAATGTTAGAATTGATTTATCATTTATATTTGAAAGGGAAGCATGCAATTAATAATGGGATAGCACTTTCTAAAGTTAAGGATGCTGAACTTTTTAGTAAAGTTATTAAAATGAAATATACAATACCTAATGAAGATATTGTTGGAATTGGAACGTTAATGAATGAAATTAATGACTATTTTACTGAGCTTGAAGAAAAATATGAATAGGAGGACATATGAAATTAAAAAAAGAATATTTAAAAATAGATAAAGTAGATGGTCCTCTTATATTTGTTTCAGGCATTAAAGATGTTTTTTATGGTGAAATAGTTGAAATACTTGTTGGGGATGAAAAAAGAAAAGGAAAAGTAATAAGAATAGAAAATGAAAATGTTGCTATTCAAGTATTTGAAGGAACATCAGGTCTTTCAAATACAAATTCAGCAATATATTTTAGTGGTAAAGCATTTGAATTAAATTTAAATGAAAATATTTTAGGAAGAACTTTTAATGGAGTTGGAAATCCAATAGATAATGGTGGTGAAATTTATTCTGATATTAGTTACAATATAAATGGAAGACCAATTAATCCAGTTGCAAGAGAGTATCCTAGAAATTTTATTCAAACTGGAATTTCATCGATAGATACTTTAGCAACTTTAATAAGAGGTCAAAAACTTCCGATATTTTCTGGAAATGGTATTTCGCATAATAAATTAGCAGATCAAATAGTTAGACAATCAAATATTTCGAAAGAAAGTGGTGGGAAGTTTGCAGTAATATTTGCGGCTATCGGAGTAAAATATGATGATGCAGCTTTTTTTAAGAAAAGTTTTGAGGATTCAGGCGCGAGTGAAAAAGTTGTAATGTTTATAAATCTTGCTAATGATCCGATTGTTGAAAGAATTTCCACTCCTAGATGTGCTTTAACGGCAGCGGAGTATCTTGCATTTGAAAAAGAATATCATGTTTTAGTTGTAATGACCGACATTACTTCATATTGTGAGGCATTAAGAGAGATTTCATCTGCACGTGAAGAGGTACCAAGTAGAAAAGGATATCCAGGATATTTATATTCTGATTTAGCTTCACTATATGAAAGAGCTGGAATTTTAAGCGATAGAGAAGGTAGTATTACTTTGCTTCCAATTTTAACAATGCCAAATAATGATATTTCTCATCCTATTCCTGATTTAACTGGTTATATTACTGAAGGTCAAATCGTTTTATCGAAAGATTTTGAACAGAGTGATATTTATCCTCCTGTTGATGTACTTCCTTCTTTATCAAGAATTATGAAAGATGGTATTGGGGAAGGATATACTAGAAAAGATCATCCAGATGTTGCGAATCAACTTTTTGCATCATATTCAAAAGTTAAGGATATTAGAGATTTAGCTCAAATCATAGGAGAAAATGATTTAAGTGATGTTGATAAATTATATATGGAATTTGGTAGAGAGTTTGAGGATGGTTTTATTAATCAAGACAGATTTGAATTAAGATCTATTGGAGAAAGTCTTGATTTAGGTTGGAAAATGCTTTCTATACTTCCAAAAACAGAATTAGATAGATTAAGCAGTGAAGTGATAGAAGAAAATTATATTGAGAAGTAGGTGGTTTTTTGCAAGGGAAAATGATACCGACTAAAGCCAATTTAATGAAATGCGAAGAAATACTAAAATTTTCACAAAAAGGATTTGAATTATTAGATAAAAAAAGAAATATATTAATTCAAGAAATGATGACTCTTGTTAAACGTGCTGAAATTATTCAAAGTGAAATAAATGATGAATTTATTGTAGCTTATGATTCTCTTGAAATTGCAAATATTATGATGGGAAGAAATAGTGTAAAAGAATTTTCACTTGCAGTTGAGGAAGAAAATGAGTATAAAATTTTATTAACTAGTGTAATGGGAGTTGAAATTCCAAAAATAAAATATAATATAAAAGAACCTGTTGCAAGTTATAGCTTTTTCAGAACTAATTCAAGTTTCGATAATGCAGTATTGAAATTTAATGAATTAAAGTATATGATATACGAGTTAAGTGAGGTTGAAACTTCAGTCTATAAATTAGCAATGGAAATTAAAAAAACAAAAAAAAGAGCAAATGCTCTTGAAAAAATTAGAATTCCAATGTATATTAATTTAATAAAGGAAATTAAAGAAACTCTTGAAGAAAAAGAAAGGGAAGATTTTTTTAGATTGAAGGTATTAAAAGACAGGAAAAGTTAATTGTTTTAATGGGGGGAGAGAAATATGGAAAAATTAATAATTACGGCAGCTTTAACTGGTGCAGAGGTAACAAGGGAAATACAGCCTTATTTACCTATTACGCCTGAGGAAATTGGAATTGAAAGTAAGAAATGTTTTGATGCTGGAGCAAGTATTGTACATATTCATGCGCGTGATGAAAATGGAGAACCAACACAAAGCTATGATGTTTATAAAAAAATAAAAGAGGAAGTTGAAAAAAGATCAAATATAATTTTTCAGCCTTCAACTGGTGGTGCTGTACATCATTCGCCAGAAGAAAGATTGCAACCAGTAGAATTAAAACCAGAAATGGCAACTTTAAGTACAGGAACTACTAATTTTGGTAATGATGTATTTATGAATACTGAAGAAAATATTGAAAAATTTGCAATTAAAATGAAAGCATTAAATGTAAAACCAGAAATTGAAGTGTTTGAACGTGGAATGATAAATAATGCGTTAAGACTTGTAAAAAAAGGTTTAATTGATGGACCTTTACATTTTGATTTTGTATTAGGAGTGCCAGGAGCATGTCCAGGAACACCTGATGATTTAATGCATATGCTTAAATTTATTCCAAGTGATGCAACATGGACTGTTGCAGGAATTGGAAGACATGAGCTTCCTTTAGCTACTATGGCAATAATATTAGGTGGACACGTAAGAGTGGGATTTGAAGATAATGTTTATTATAGCAAAGGAAAATTAGCTGAATCTAATGCTGAATTAGTTGCTAGGATTGTAAGAATAGCTAAAGAATTAGGAAGAGAAGTTGCTACTCCTGATGAAGCAAGAAAAATTTTAAATATTAAATAAAATTTGCCCGGATTATTCCGGGTTTTTTAATGAAAATTTTTAATAAGTTTTTTTATTTTTTTTTTGGGTAATAATAATGCATACAAGGAGTGTGTAATATGCCAAATGATATAATGGAGAAAATATTAATCGCAAAAGATATTGCTGTGACAATTATAACTGTAATAGTTGGTTTATATGTGATTTATCGAATTATTGATTATTTAATCAGAAGAAGAGAAACAACGCTTGAAGTAATAGCAAATAGTTTTTGCAATTATGAAAGTTATATACAAGTAGATTCAAATATGAATTATTTAAAAAAATTTGTAACAAATATTAAAGTTTTTAAATCTATTGAAAAAGAGCTGATTGAAGAACAGGATAATTTCAAAAAAACAATTGATAAATATACTCATAGAAAAAGTTTTGAATACTATATTTTTTGTGAGTATAAAGAAATTGAAAGTGGAAATAGAGGAGCGAAGTTATTAATTGTGAAGTTATCGCTTTTAGGAAGAATTCATGATTTTAAGATAGTAGATAAAAATGGAATTGAACTTGAATATTTAAAGACAATATAAAACCACCATTTAGGTGGTTTAATATTGTAGTATTTGATAATTTTCAGTATCTTCTAATATAAATCTATCAAAATAATTTTGATCATAAATATTGAAATATTCAAAATTAGAATATTTTACATTTTCACTATTTATAAGTTCATTATAAATATCAGTAGTAATCCATTTTCCGTTAATGTAAATTTCAGTTTGATAATAAATAATCTCTTCTATATCTATTCTTTCAATAATTCTTGAAGGAATATCTAAGCTTCTTATAAGACTTGAAAGCAGGAAATTAATTTCAATATTAGTGCCGCTTGATGAATCAAATACTTCAAGTGCATTTTTTGTTTCGTTTGATTCAAGATCCTCTTCTATAAGAATTATGTTATTAAATATCCATTCATATAGTATTTTTGCTTTGTCATATGAGTTTGTTTGATCAATGGAAATTAATTTTGCGGCTGATAAAATTGTTTCGTTTGATGATAAGACTTTTTCGCTTGGTAGTAAATATAAAATGTTTTCACTGTTAAGATTTACTATACTAAATTGCATTAGTACATTGGAATCTGGCATTTTGCAATAATATTCAACAGGTTCTAAAGTTTTTGGATCTCTATAAAGACCAACATGTCCAACTTTTGCAGCAGGTATTAAATCTAAAAATCCATGAACCATTCCAAGT
>JAUCFZ010000062.1 GCA_030377915.1 Clostridiaceae bacterium HSG29 | reverse complement strand
AGATATTCTATAAGGATTAATATATACTATAAGTGAAATTTATTTTAATATTTTGATAATGTGAGAATTTATTGATATATTATTTAATAATGATAGGAGCTGAAAAATGTATGATATAGCCTATTTAAAAAATCTTGTTGAGGCATTTAAAAATGATTTTAAATATTATAAATCTGTGAAGTTTAATGAAAGTGAATGCAGATTAAATTATATTGATGATTTTCTTAAAGTTTTGGGATGGGATGTTTCAAATGATTCCAATAAACCACCGCAACTCAGAGAAGTGTTTGTAGAAAATTATGAGAAGAATACAGGAAGACCGGATTATTCTATGACGCTTACTGGAGTAGTTAAATTTTTTATAGAAGCTAAAAAACCTCATGTTGATGTTTTAACTAGTTTAGAGTCAGTGTTCCAAGCTAGAAGGTATGGATGGTCAGCAAAGCATAAAATAGTTATACTAACTAATTTTGAGAATTTGTTGGTATATGACGCTTCAATTATGCCTTCGCCATCTGACACAGTTGACACAGCTTTAATTGCGAAGTTTAATTACACTGAGTATATTGACAGATTTAATGATCTTAAAGCACTAGTTTCTAGAGATTTTGTATATAGTGGGGAATTTGATAAGAGCTTTGCTGATATAAAAGGACAAAAAAAGCAAGTTGATGATATATTTTTAGATCAGATCAATCGTTGGAGATTAAGATTAGGGGAATTTCTTTTAAATAAGGATTTTGGAATAGATATTATAAATGATTTGACTCAAGAGTTTATTAATCAGATTATCTTTCTTAGAATATGCGAAGATAGAAATCTCCCTGTATATCAGAAGTTGATTGAAACTATTAAAGACGAAACTAGGGTAAAGAAAAAACTTAATCAATTATTTATTAATGCTGATAGTAAGTATAATTCTGGTTTATTCAATAGAAAGCACATAATATTTGACCTTGAGAATAAGATAATAGTAGACATTATAAAGGATTTGTATTATCCTCAAAGTCCATATGTTTTTAATCTTATTGAAGCAAGTTTACTTGGTCACATATACGAAATGTTCCTTGTAAAACATCTAATTATTAATAATGAAGGACATGTAGAACTGAAAGCGAAAAAAGAGAATGAAAATCGTTCAGTTGTTACTACTCCTGTTGAAATTGTTAAGTATATGACTACAAAGAGCTTACAGCCTCTCATTGAAGGGAAAACACCAAGTGAAATTATGAAGCTTAAAATAGCTGATATAGCGAGTGGTTCAGGAGTGTTCTTAGTTGAAGTGTTTGAGCAGCTTGTTAGTTATATTACTGAATGGTATTTAGAAAATGAAAAAGAGCACGTAATTCATATGGGTGGAGATAATTACAAAATACCGCTTGAAGAAAAACGTAAGTTGCTTGAAAATTGTATATATGGTATTGATATTGACCCACATGCAGTTGAAGTTTCTAAATTTAGTCTTCTATTAAAATTACTAGATGGAGAAAATGAACCGACTGTCTTGGGATTAACGCCAATCCTTCCAGACTTATCAACGAACATACTTATAGGTAATTCATTGATTGATACAGAAATGATGACTAAATATAAAGCGAATGATCAACTTGAAGAAATAATACCTTTCGATTGGCTTAGTATTAACAACGGTGAGTACTTTCATTTAATTATTGGTAATCCTCCTTATGTTAAGTCAGAAGATATGAAGGCATTATTATCAGATAAAGAAGTAAATATTTTTAAGAAACGTTATTCTTCATCTTATCGTCAGTTTGATAAGTATTTTGTATTTATTGAACGAGCGTTAGAATATCTAGTTCAAGGCGGAATGTTAAGTTATATAGTTCCAAACAAATTTTCTAAGAACAAAGCAGGTACAAAATTGAGAAAATTATTAACAGATAATTCTTATGTCTATGAATTTGTTGATTTTGGTTCAGCTCAGATATTTGAGGATAAAACAATTTATAGTTCAGTTTTATTTTTGAAGAACGAGGAGAATGCGGAATTTACATTTAGAGAGGTTGACGATCTCAAACAGTGGTGGGTTACAAAAGATGATTCTTCTAATACGCTAAGATTAAGTAGTTCACTTCTTACAGAAAGTCCTTGGGTGTTGGCAGCAGATTTAGAGATAGCACAAAAGTTAAATAATTTATATACTAATTCAGTTTCGTTAAAAGAAATTGCAATACCATTTGTTGGTATTCAAACATCTGCCGAAGGTATTAAAGTAAATGGTTCAAAGAATACTCCTGCTTATTGGTTTAGAGATTCTGAAATAAGTAATGAAGATAATTATACCTTTACTATTAAACGTTTTGATGAAGAATTTATTATAGAAAAAGAAATTTTAAAAAGAAATTTTAAACCAACTACTAAAGCTGAAAAAGGGAATTCGTCCTATGATGTCTGTGTGACTAATAAATGGATTATCTTCCCATATGATATTGATGGTAACTTGATACCAATGAGTGTAATGAAGAGTAATTATCCAAACACACTTAAATACTTGGAATTTATTTATGATGAAATAGAGCCTAAACAATTTGGAAATGGCGGTAGGAGAGATGTACCACAGGCTACTCTAGATACTTGGTATAGATATGGCAGAAGTCAGAGCTTTAAAAACTTTTGGGGGACTGATAAACTAATAGTTGGTGTTATGTCTAAAGAGCCGATGTTTATGAGAGATAAGAACAGTTTTGTCATCGCAAGTGGAGATACAGCAGGATTTGGCGGGATTAAGGCGCTAGAAGGTAGCCCGTATTCGTTAGAGTTCATACAAGCATATTTAACACATCCTTTGATAGAGACTGTATTTTCGATTGTAGGAAGTGATTTTGATAAAGGTTTTTACGCTAGAGGCAAATCAGTTCTAGACTTGATACCAGTAAAAAAGATAAACTTTAATGAGCCAGTAGAAAAAAGAAGACATGATGATATTGTTGATAAGACAAATGAAATTTATGTTATTAATGATAGACTTCTTAACAAAGTTAATAAAAAAAATTTAACAGTTTTGAATAGACGGAAAGAACAATTAATTAAAGAAATTATGGAGAAGATTGATGAAATATTGGAATAAAGAGGAGTTGGGTTAATTGAAACTTAAAGAAAATAATTCGGCTCAAAAGTTAAGAGGTGGATATTATACACCACAGGTGTTAGCTGATTTTATAGTAAAGAATATCGTGAAGAAAGATAAGGTTTCAATATTAGAACCTTCTTGTGGCGATGGTGTTTTTTTAGAGAGTATTTCAAAACATATTTCAGAAAAACAAATTAAGTATGTTGAAGCTATTGAAATAATTAAAGAAGAAGTGGAGAAAGTAAGAGAAAAAAAATATGGAAAAAAATATAAAGTAATAAATGAAGATTTTCTTGAGTTTTATCGTATGAATAAAAATAAAAAATACGATTTAATATTAGGAAATCCGCCATATATTCGTTATCAATATTTAACAGAAGAACAAAGGAAAATTCAGTCAGAAATATTAATTAATAATGGCATGAAGTCAAATAAATTAATTAATAGCTGGGTATGTTTTCTTGTAGCTTGTATTAATATGTTAACGGATGGAGGCTCAATTGGTTTCATTATTCCTGCGGAATTACTACAAGTTGCGTATGCTAAAGATTTGAGGCAGTATTTATCAAATCATTTATCTAAAATAACTTTATTAACATTTAAAGAGTTAGTGTTCCCAAATATAGAGCAGGAGATTGTTGTTCTTATTGGTGAAAAGAATACAAATTTAGCTATAGAAAATGCTATGATTTCAGTAGTTGAATTTACTAATTTTGATGATATGTTGGAGTGCGACTTTAGTTCTATTGAATATCAATATATTGAACATACAAAAGAAAAATGGATTCATTACTTCCTTAATGCTAATGAGAATAATGAAATATATAAATTTAAAAAGCACTTAAATTTTACTACATTTGATCAAATAGCACTTGTTAATATTGGTATAACAACAGGTAACAATAAATATTTTTCAATAGAGAAAGAGACTTTAGAAAAATATTCATTGGATGAAGTTGTATTGCCATTGATTGGTAGGAGTGCTCATGCTCATGGTTTATTTTTTAATGAAGAAGATTGGAAAAAAAATATTGAAGATAATAAAAGAGCTCAATTGCTAAAATTTCCAGACAATGTTCCGTATGATGAATATCCTGAAAGCCATAAAGAATACATCAGGATGGGCGAAGAAACAGAACAACATATTGGATATAAATGCAAAATTAGAAATAGATGGTATATAATTCCTGGTGTATGGTCACCAGATGCTTTCTTTTTAAGAAGGAATAATATATTTCCGAAATTCGTGCTAAATGAAATTAATGCTGTTTCAACCGATACAATGCATAGAGTAAAATTCAAAGAGCATATTGATAAACGAAAAGCATTATTATCATATTATAATAGTATTTCTTTTGCTTTTACAGAAATTAATGGTCGAAGTTATGGTGGTGGAGTTTTAGAGATATTACCGAGAGAATTAGGAGCTGTTGTATTACCTGACATTCAAAAGATTGATGCTGATTTATCGGATGAACTTTTAGAAATTATTGATGATTATATAAGAAATAAAAAAGACATAAACGAATTGCTTGATATAGTTGATAAAGCTGTTTTGGTTGATTATTTAGGGATAAGTAATGACACTATTAATATATTTCGAAGGATTTGGGAAAAATTAATGAATAGAAGGCTTTCAAGGAGCAGATAGAAGAAAAATTCAATATAAGGGGTTCAAATTTTTATTAATTGTTAATAAAAAAAGTAGTAATAAATATTTAATTATGTAATTTATTACTACTTTTTTATTGTTTAAAATAAAATTGAAAGCAAAAACATTTATAGCAATAATAGAAGAGACTATATTTAATAATAAAAAATACATAATTTAAGTATTACTACAATATATAAATAATGGTATACTATATTAAGCTAATGGTATGTTTTATAAATAATAATATTTAATAAATTATCTAAAAGTAGTGTTTACGAAATTCGGTAATCATGCGAATATGAATTGTTTTAGAAGTTTAAAATTAAGAGATTCGAAATATATGAGTTATGTGAAAGATTTTTATGGAGGCAGATATGAATATTGAATATATTAGTTTAGGAGCAACACTGGTTACTGCTTTTATAGCTTCATGGATTGCGTTTCATCAAATGAAAACAGGTAAATATCAGCTGAAGCATGATTTGTTCGACAGAAGAATGGAAGTATTTCAAGCAACGCACAATTTACTGAGCTCCCTAGCGAGTCATGATAAATTAAACGAGGAAATTTTCTTAGAATTTATAAATGCCAAAGACAAGGCTCATTTTTTATTTAGTGATGCGGTGATTAATAAAACTGAAGACTATTATAAAATTGCTTTTGAACATAGGTATTTTTATGGATTTGGTAGCGACCCTTTTAAGACGGAAATTTCAGACTGTGTAAAAGAAATATTGTTGATATCAAATGATGAAATTATAGATGATAATTTAAGCTTGAATGGAAAAATCACCTGCTATGCTAGAGCTGAATTTTTTGGCCTCTCCAAACTTTTTAAAAATGATATTTCATTGTTAAAATCATAAAAACCCCTCATATGAGATGATGATTAGCTACATGTTCTTTTAGGGATAAGGTTTTGCACTGTAATCTATATAGATAAATTATTTATAGAAATTACAAGATGATTAAGACACGATTTTGAATTATGGAAATTTTCTAGGGTATACAGATGTAGGTATAGATGGATTTTAGAATTTGTAGAATCAGAAATTGTGACAGGGCAATTGATTAATGCTCAAGCCAAATATGAATACTATTATTATAAAAACGAAACTAAGAAATTAGAGTGTATGTTGATGAGGATAAACTAAATTATTGGAAAAATTATATGTTGTTTGTAATTTTTCAAATTTAAAAAGTTATGTTAAGGTGAATTTTGATTCTATTTTTATTAATTTGTATAGATAAGTACTTAGATTGCACGGAACAAGTGGATCATTTTATCAATTCATCCATATTCAAGAGAAAACAGTATTACATTGTTTATGGCAAAATATTGACTATAAAAAAGGAGTGAAAATTATCAAATTAGAAGAGAAAGATAAATTGGCAGGTAAAGTGATAAGAAGTTTCTGTGTGAAATGTAATAATTATACAAATCACAAAATAGTTTCAAATTATAGAATTGATGATAGTGAAAAAATTGAGAATGGACGATATGAAATATCTTGGTATGATGATTATCAAATGATTTTGTGTCTTGGTTGCGATACTATGTCATTTAAGCATGACAGTTCGTTTTCAGAAGATTGGGATCCTGAAACTGGAGGGGTCAATACGATTATTTATCCAAAAAGAAAGCAAAAAATTCCTTTAGAATTAAATCATTTAACTCCTGAAATAGATAGGTTATATAGAGAAGTTATTGATACATATAATATTGGTGCTTACACACTCAGTGCAATAGGTATTCGAGGTCTTATTGAAGGTATTTGTTTAGCAAAAAATATAAAAAGTGGAAATGTACCTGTAAAAGAAAAAGGAAAAAATAATGTGAAAAAGAGTAATCTTGAAGGAAAAATATATGGATTACTTCAAGCTGGATTAATTAGTGCTATGCACGTTGAAATACTCAATGAGCTGAGATGGCTTGGTAATTCTGCGGTACATGAGATAGAGAAACCGAGAATTGAACAAGTGGACGTTGCTTTAAAGATTGTTGAGTCATTACTTGAATTAATTTTTGGTCTTGAGAAAAAAGGTCAGATATTAAAACGTTTTAGGAAAAGATAAGACGATGTAGAATTTATTGATATTGACATCATAGATGCTGATCCAGATGATGAAGTTGAAAAATATATGACTATAGACGGTTATAATGGCTATGGCGGTGGTATTGCATATGATAGTATTGATGGCATAAATGTTGATGCTGATTATAAACCATTTACTGATGAAGAAATTATTGATTGTTTAGTAATTGAAGCAATCCTAGGAGAGTAAAAAATGTATAAGATAAAATTTAAGAATATTTTAAGCATTATTATTATTGGAATAGTTTTATTATTTATATTTACTGGATGTAGTAGCAATGCATTAAGTGATGATAGCGAAAATGTGAGTATAGATCAAGAAGTGAGAGTAGATGATGAAGTAGTTGATTCTAAAGAATTAGAAGCTGAAGAAGTGAATGTTCAGGAAGAAGTAGTTTTAGAGGAACAAGAAAAAATAGTAGAACAGGAAGTAGTTTTAGAAGAACAAGTAAAACAAGAAGAGATTCTAGAACATGAAGAAACAGCAGAGCAAGAAGAAGTAGTAACCGAAAAACTTTCACCAATTGATGAATTAATAAAAAATAATAAATTGATAGAAGTAGATGGTGGAAATCAATCTGGCCATAGAGAACCAAATGTTATAGTTGATGTTGGATTTGGAGATAGAGAATATTATGCATACACAAATGAATATGGACAATTAATTAAAGTAACTGCAAAAGTAATTACTTTACAAGATGATGATAATGAACCTGTGCTTTCTACTGGGAGATATTATTCTGATGAAGCAAAAGTTCCTGGAGTAGAAAGTCCAACACTTGATGAAGGACATGTGATAGCAGACTCGTTAGGTGGTGTGTCAAATGCATATAATATTACACCACAAGAGAGTACTCTTAATAGACATGGTGAACAAGCTTATATGGAAAAAGTAATTAGAAATGCTGATGGTTGTACAGATTTTACAGCAATTATAACTTATCCGAATTTTACGACACAGATACCAAGTTATTATAGTTACACATATACAATCAATGGGAATGTCATTCATGATGAGTTCGATAACGTGGATCCAGATGAAGCTAATGAAGAAGCAGGAATAACTACACCAATTGAAAATGAAGCAATTGTAGTGAGCGAAGAGATAACTATTACTGAACTTGATAAAAAAGCTGAGTATATTGTAATTAAAAATACTGGTAATAAATCAGTAGATCTTAGTGGATGGAGGATATTATCAGTTAGAGGCGAACAATCTTTTACATTCTCAACTTTTACTTTGAATTCAAATACATCTGTTAAGGTTGGTGATTCAGCTAAGAATTCAGACGTAGATTTTCATTGGTTAGATGGTAGAGGAACTTGGAATAATAGTAAAAGTGATCCTGCTGAATTATATAATGCAAAAGGTGAACTTGTAGATAGATATGACGATTAAAAAATAGTAGATTAAACTATTGATTTAACAAATAAAAATTAGAAGTCTGTGTTACAAATACGAGGAGTGCCCTTATATGAAATTAGAAGAGTATATGAGAGAAATTACATTAATGAGAAAGCAAAATTATACAGAATATGATATGTATTCTGTAATCGCATCACTAATGAGAGAAAGAGAAAATATTAAAAAACTTTCATTAAGGGATGTAAATAGAAGACAAGGGCATACAAAGAGAGGGCGGATATTCTACGGATTATCAAGCATTCCTGATTTAGTAATTCTAGATATTGAATTTGTAAATTCAGAAAATTGGTTAGATGATTTTGGTAATGTATATGGGTGTGTTGAAATCAAAAATTGTGATGCAAAATTATTTTCAGCAAAAAAAATATTAAAGCAGTTAGAAGAAATGTCGAGGAATTTAACTTCCGAAGAAGAGCAACTTTTAGGGGAAATACTATGGTATAAAAAGGTACTATACACGAATGGGTTACATTGGATCTTATTTGAATTAAAATACAATAAAAATTTATGGGAAAATATAATCAGATTAGTGAAAAATACGATTAAAAAAGAAACTGAATCGCCTATAGGAGAAGTGAAATTAATTAAATGGTATAAAAATAAGGAAATAAATTTAAATCAAATTGAAATAGTAGAAACAGAATATGCAAAATTAAACGAAAAATCTAATCAGAAAGATTGGGAAGCATTTCTTGAAAAACTTGATTCTATAGCATGGGAAAATATCTAAAGTTTGAAATTCTATCTTATCTGGTATCGATATGTATAAATACTGAATTGAATGTTGCAAAAATAAAAGATGTAAATGTAATTTTATATAACATGAAATAA
>JAUCFZ010000061.1 GCA_030377915.1 Clostridiaceae bacterium HSG29 | reverse complement strand
GGATTAATTTACTATAACATTTAAAAGCCCATTGTTTTTACATATTTCATTTAAATTACTCATTTGTTTTTTACTTGGTGAATTCGTTTTTAAAAGATTTTCTCTTACTCCAAGTTGTCTATAAGTAATCAATTTATACTGTATTTCTTTATCAAGTGAAGCAATAAATTTACTTGTTTTATCAATGTTTTTATAATTATCAATCAGTTTCGGAATAACAACTGTCCTAATTTCATAAATTTGATGATTAACAGCTGCTATTTTAATGTTTCTTTTAACTTTTCTATTTGAAACTCCAGTTAATTTAATATGTTCCTTTTCCTCAAATACTTTTAAATCAAAAATTATTTTATCTACAAAATGAAGAATATGTTGAAATTTTGAAATTTCTAAAGAACCATTTGTATCTAAATATACTTCATATCCATGTTTTTTTAAATTCATAACTAAATCAAGTAAAAAATCAAATTGAATAGTACATTCCCCACCAGAAATAGTAACGCCTCTAATAAAATTTTTATTTTTATCGAGCACTTTTAAAATATCATAAACACTCATTAATTGTACTTCGGTCTTTTCCATATTTAAATTATTAAAAATCTGAATTGTCTCTGGATTATGGCAACTTAAACAATTAAAATTACATCCTTGCAAAAAAATGACAGTCCTATTACCAGGACCATCTATAGCACTAAAATTTATAATTTTTCTAATATAACCATATTTTGTCAATTTATATCACCTAAATATATTTCTTTTGAAAATTCTCCATTTTCATCTATTACTTCTTTTAATTTATCAGGGTAAAGTAAAATGTTTTTTAAATCGCTTAATTCAATCCATTCATATCCAATTTGAAAATCATCTTTGTTCTCAGTTAAATATAATTCATCATTAATCAATTTACATTCAAACATTAATTCAACTTGATGAATATTTTTATCTTCAATTGAAAATTGATGATTCTTTCCGATATATTCTCTGATAAATAGTAATTTAATTATTTCAATTTCAGCTCCAACTTCCTCAAAACATTCTCGTTTTAAAGTTTCTTCAATGGTTTCAAATTTTCTTTGACCACCACCTGGAAGCAAATAAAATTCTTCTCCATTATACTTATTTTTAGTTAGAAGAATTTTATTGTTTTCTATTATTATAGCTTTTATTGAATTTCTAATATTACCTTCCGTATCAAACATTTCCTCTCACCTTACGTTCAAGTACTTTTTGATTATCTACAGCACCACGACCCAATACAACGGTATCTCTTAAAACCGGATCGCCATTTCTTAATTTTTCTATTTCAGATTTTTTTACAAGATAACCTGAAATTCTAATAACATCTGAATCCGAAGAATATATTGAAAGATATCTTACTCCCGCATCAATAGCTCCATCAACAACATTAGCTAATGCTTCTAGATTATTCTTATAAGTTTCTTCAAATGGAAAAATATCACCAATTCCTGAAGGGAAAAATTTATGAAATCTTGCAATTTGATTTAAATGACTTGCCATATCTGGCTCTTCACCTATTGGTATTCTACATCCAGGCGAAACTCCTTTGTCATCATCAATTCCAACTTGAGCATGCAATAAAAATTTACCATCAAATGCTTTACAATATTCATTTTTATGTTCATTAACCATTTTATAAATTGTTTCTATTATTTCTACACCCATATTGTCGGCTTCTTTGTCGATACCAAATCTTCCTTTAGAAAAACGATTTACAGTTTCCGCTAATCCAACCATACCAAACATAGCTGTGAAATTTGAAATATCTATTAATCCTTCATTAACAAGAAAACTTGATTTAAAATAAGATGTTTCTTCAACTAAAAATCTAATTCTTTCATCCATATATTTTATTACATTATCAACTGCATTTGGTAAAATCTCATTTATAAATTCATTATAATCATCTGTTTTTTCAGCTAATTTTTTAAGTACCATTCTAACTAATGTATAACTTCCTCCAGCAATTCTAAGCCCATTATAACAGCTTGCAATAGCATAATCTCCATCAAATTCTTTTCTAAACATTTTATCATTTGCAAATGAAGGTTTTGCAGTAACCATTGCAGTTTTAAGAGAATCATAAAGTAATTCTTTTGATGTCTCATCCTTATCATATTTGATTGTAATATTTGGAATTGAAGTATTAAGTTCTCTTTGAGCTCTTAGAATTAATTTTCCTGCAACAGTTTCTTTTGGTCCAATATTTGCGTGACAAAAAGAATCGGTAATCGTTCTATCAATATTTTGCATAAAATATTTAATAAATTTGTAATCATCTTCTTCATTTGTAATAAATGGATCAATTAAATAATCAATATTTCCAATATAAACTGGAAACGAAGAAATTGAAGGAACATGTCTATATAAAATCAAAAGTTTATTAAGTAAATCATATAAATTTTCAGGTGGTTCAAGTTCTAAAAATTGTGAACCATTCTTAATAAATTTTTCATAATCAGGCACTACATAACGAGGTCTATAAGGTGCATGGCCTTCATATAAATCACAAATTATACCTTCATCTCTAAGCTTTTGAGTCTCAATATCAATATTTAATACATTCAATTGGTCTTCAGCATATCTTGCTAATGTTAAAACTCTTTGTTCATATGTTAACGATTTATCTTTAATAATATTTAGTAATTCACTCATAATCATTCTCCTTGCTATATAATTCATCCTCTAATAATTATATCATAAATTGCTTAATTTATATTCATTGTGAAATAAATATTTAAATCATTTTAAAACAATTAATCAATATCAATTTATTATCCATTTATTTTTTCTTATAACCATTAAAAATCTGAATTAAGATTTTTTTCATTTCAGTTGCATTCATATCTATTGGATTACTAACAGTTGAACCTTTCAAACAATTTACAACCAAATCATCTAAATCATTGTAAAATTGATTTTCAGATAACCCTAACTCTAGAAAAGATTTAGGTATATTTAATGCATCATTTAATTGAAATACCTCATCTACAATATCATCTGTTCTTAAAAAATCAGATAAGTATTTTAATTTTTCATTAACAATATCATTTTTTTTATTATAATTTAATACATACGGCAAACAAATAGCATTTAGTAAACCATGGCCATAATTATACTTACCACCAAAAGCATGAGAAATACCATGCGCCATTCCTAGTCCTACATTGTGAAATGCCATCCCTGCCATAGATTGATAATAATGTACTTTCTCTCTAGCCTCAAAAGATTCCCCTTTATAAGATACTTCAAGATATTTTAATAATCCCTCTATTGCACCTTTTGCAATAACTTCTGTAAAATCATCTAAATTATGATTGGTATAAGCTTCTAATGCATGAGTTAATGCATCCATACCAGTTTCAGCAACAATATTTGCTGGCATAGATAAAGTAAGATTAGCGTCCAAAATTGCAATATCCGGAATAAAAGCCATTGATTTTAATCCTATTTTAATATTTTTCTCTTTAAAAGTTATAACAGCAGCCTTAGTTACTTCAGTTCCAGTCCCTGATGTACTTGGAACTGCAATAAATTTTGTTTTTCTTCTATAATTTGAAATATCGTTCAATAAAATATTATCAAAAGTCAAATCTTTATAATCGTAAAATAAAGTCATAACTTTCGCTGCATCAATTGCAGAACCTCCACCTATTGCTAAAATTAAATCAGGTTTAAATTTTTCCATATCGCTAATAGCATTTAAAACACTATTTGTATCAGGATTTTTTTTAATACCAGAATATATTTTATATGTTTTATAATGCATATCAAAATATTTTTTAAGTTTATCAATGCTACCATTTTCAAATGCTGATTTTCCACCTGTTACAATAAAAATCCTATTTTCCTCAATTTTTTCTAAATATTTTAATGACCCTTTTCCAATAATTAATTGATCCCCATATAATTTTAAATTCTTCATATATCCTCGCTTTCATTAATACTATCCTTTACTTTAGTATAACATATTTACTATTTTTAAAAACAAATTAGTAGCTTAAATTGATTAATTTTTACTCATCGGGGTGTGAATATTTAAAGAGAGAGGTGATAATAATGAAAAGAAAAAATGAAAGTAATTTAGTATCTCATTTGCTTGATAATCTTTTTCCGTCCATTTATGGCGATCTATCTTTAAGAAAATATGAAAATTTATATAGCAAAAAATCTTATCACACAAATAAAAATAAAAAACAAGATTCAGATGAAGTGAAATGCATGATTATCAACAATAAACTTTATTGCGAAAACAGAACACATTAAAAAACTCCAAAAATGGAGTTTTTTAATGTTTCATCTCTTTTAATAATTTCTCAAATTCAATTTTAAATAAATCATTATCTTTTTGCTTTCTTTTTTTAAATTTTGTATATTTCTTATGTTTCATTCTAATCTCTTTATTCATATCACGTCTATATAATTCCATATCAATATTAAAACTATTAATTACTTTTCCATATTGATTTATTCCAATTGCATCTTTAGCAATTATCATTGCACAAAGACCATAATCTTGCGTTACAACAATATCACCTTTTTCAGTAATATTTGCAATTTTTAAATCCGCACTTTCACTTTGAGAGTCAACAGAAATCACTTCAGAATAGTTACTTCTAATTACATGATTATAATTTTTTACAATAACAACACTAACATTATATTTTTTCGAAATATTCTCAACGACTTTTATTACTGGACAAGCATCACCATCTATAATAATTTTCATTTATCTCTCCTATCTTGGATTCACATGAACCATACAATGCTTAATATTTTCATTATTAAGTTCAACCACACTATGAACTTCTTCAGCAATTTTATGAGATTCATTAAGAGAAATTTCACCATCAGCAGCAATTTCAATATCTACATAGATTTTATTGCTATGTTGTCTTGTTTTTAATAAATCTATTTCTATAACACCTTCAACATCCATTACCACTTTTTTAATGCTTTCAACTATTTCACTAGATGCTGCTTTATCAATCAATCCATTTACTGATTCAATATAAATTTCAACACCTATTTTAATAATAAATACAGAAATTAAAATTGATGCAATTGGTTCTAAAATTAAAATCCCTTTCATTGCACCAGCAATTCCTATAAGTGCAGCGATTGAAGAAAGCGAATCTGATCTATGATGCCACGCATCCGCTTTTAAACCAGTACTTTCGATTTTTATAGCAGCATTCATAGTATATCTATACATCCATTCCTTAAAAATTATTGAAATAATCGCTGCATATATTGCAATTATATTTGGTGTACTAAAATTTTCACTTATTATATTTTTTATTGATTCATATGCTATTAAACTACCTGTAATTATAAGAACAATTGATAAAATTTTACTTGCTACTAATTCAAATTTTTCATGACCATATTGATGTTCTTCATCTTCTTCTTTACTTGAAAATTTCACTCCTAAAAATGCTACAATCGAAGAAAAAACATCTGAAAGCGAATGAACTCCATCCACCATTATAGCACTACTATTACCTAAAATACCCGCTAAAATTTTTATTATAGAAAGTATAACATTCCCTATAATTGAAATAAATGTAACTTTTTTTGCTATTTTAACTCGTTTTTCCATTTTCTCACCTACTAACCAAAAAATCCTAACAATTTCATAACCATTACGATAATAGCAATAGTTAAAAATACTTTAACTATTTTATCACCTTTTTTTATCTGTAAATTGCTGCCTAGATATGCTCCAGTTGAATTCCCAATCGCCAATACAAGCCCTTTAATATAATCAACATTTCCACTTTTAGCAAAAATTAAAAAAGCAGGAATAGTATAAATTAAAACTATTAGAATTTTTAAACTGTTTATTTTTACAAGTTTATAATTTGTTATAAGGCTTAATACAGTTATAATTAAAAATCCAACTCCAGCTTGAATTACACCACCATATAAACCAACAAAGAAAAATAAAATACTACCAAGAAAAATATTATTATTTCCAATACTCTTTAAAGTTTTTATTTTTTTATGTGGTTGAAATATTATTATCAAAAGCATCATAACTAAAACAACAGCTAATAGTCTATTAAATACACTTTCAGATAAATTAATTGCAATATTAGAACCTATTATTGCTCCAAATACCGCAGGCAGTGCAAAATAAATTCCTTTTTTTAATTCAAAATAACCTTTACTTTTAAAATTATTTGCTCCTACTGATGCCTCAATCAAAATCGCAAGCCTATTAGTTCCATTTGCAACTTGTGAAGGAAGCCCCATAAAAATAAGCATTGGTAAAGTCAAAAGCGATCCACCACCAGCCATTACATTAATAAAACCTGCAAAAACACCTACAATTATCAATAATAAATAAATCATTTTATCACCTACCAATTAATTTTATGTTTTCATTTTACCATAAAAAAATACCAAATTTCAATGAATTGGTATTTTTCTTGTATATATTATTTACTTAATATTTTTTTTCTTAATCTTATTGAATCAGGTGTGATTTCTACTAATTCATCATCTTCAATAAATTCTAACGCTTCTTCTAAAGTGAAATCTCTTGGTTCAATAAGTTTTAATGCTTCGTCACTTCCAGAAGATCTAACATTAGTAAGATTTTTATTTTTACAAGGATTTACATATAAATCAGTATCTCTTGATGATAGACCAATAACCATTCCTTTATATACAGGAAGTGCTGGAGCAATAAAAATTTCTCCTCTTTCCTTTAACTTAAATAATGAATATGCCATTGAGCTTCCATCAACCATTGATACCATTACACCATTTAATCTTCCAGGTATATCTCCAACATGAGGACCATAAGAATCGAAAGATCTTTCTAAAGTTCCTTCACCTCTTGTTGCATTAATAAATTCCATTCTAAAACCTAATAAACCTCTTGTTGGAACTAAATACTCAAGAGTAGTCAATTCTTCAACCGAATGCATTGAAACCATTTGACCTTTTCTAAGATTTAATTTGCTTATAACCGCACCAGCATATTCATCTGGAACTTGAACAATTACTTCTTCGTATGGTTCAAGTGATTTACCGTTTTCTTCTCTTAAAAGTACTTCTGGTTTAGAAACTCCAAGTTCGTAACCTTCTCTTCTCATACTCTCTAAAAGTATTGATAAATGAAGTTCTCCTCTTCCTGAAACTTTAAATCCTTCATTACTTGGTAATGGTTCAACTAAAAGACCAACATTGGACTCTAATTCTCTATCTAAACGTTCTTTTATTTTTCTATTTGTTAAAAATTTTCCGCTTCTTCCAGCAAATGGTGATTTATTTGGATAAAAGTTCATTGATAAAGTTGGTTTTTCAATCTCAATCATTTTCATTGGATTTACTTTCCCAACTTCTCCAAGAGTTTCACCAATTTGAATATCAGAAATTCCTGCAAAAACTACTATATCACCAGAATGAGCTTTTGAAACTGCAACTCTTTTTATTCCTTCATAAGTATATAATTTACTTATTTTTCCACTAATAATTTTTCCATCTCTATTAGAAACTTCAACTTGTTGTCCTAAATTAATAATACCTTTCATAATTCGACCAATTCCAAGTCTTCCAACATATTCATCATAATCTAATGTCGAAGCTTGTAATTGTAAAGGCTCGTTATCAAGATTCGGATAAATCTCAACTTGTTCTTTTATCATTTCAATTAAAGGCATAATATCCTCATTTGTATCTTCCCACTCATTTCTAATAATACCATTAACAGCACTACCATATAAAATTGGGAAATCAAGTTGTTCATCAGTTGCTTTCAACTTAACAAATAAATCAAATACCATATCTACAACTTCTTCAGCTCTTTCATCAGGTTTATCCATTTTATTAATTACTAAAATTGGTTTTAAACCATGTTCTAAAGCTTTTGATAATACAAATCTTGTTTGAGGCATTGGACCCTCTGATGAATCTACTAATAAAATTGCCGTATCTAAAGTTTTCATAATACGTTCAACTTCTGATGAGAAATCAGCATGACCAGGGGTATCAACAACATTTATTCTTAATCCATCATGTTCAATAGAACAGTTTTTAGAATAAATTGTAATTCCTCTCTCTTTTTCTAAATCATTTGCATCCATTACACATTCAATACGTTCTTCATTATCTCTAAAAACACCCGTCTGATCTAAAAGTGCGTCAACTAAAGTTGACTTTCCAGCATCAACGTGTGCAATTATACCAATATTTATTATATCTTTTCTACTCATAATCTCTCCTTTTCACTCATTTAAACATTCTATACCTAAAAACAAATTATGTGAAGTATTATTTGATTTTTTTTTTTATTTTGATAAAATTGAATTGGTGATAATATGAAAATTAATATAGAAAACGATTGGAAAGAAATTTTAGAAAATGAATTTAAAAAGAAATATTTTAATGAACTTTCATTATTTATTGATAACGAAAGACTAAAGCATGAAATTTATCCTAGTGAAAATGATGTTTTTGAAGCTTTTAATTTATGTTCATATAAGAATACAAAAATAGTACTTATTGGACAAGATCCTTATCATGGAGAAAATCAAGCTCATGGACTTTGTTTCTCAGTTAAACCCGGATGTAAAATTCCACCATCATTAAGAAATATTTATAAAGAATTAAATAATGATATCGGTTGTAATATACCCCAAAACGGATATTTAACTAATTGGGCAAAACAAGGAATGTTAATGATTAATGCAGTTTTTACGGTTCAAAAAGGTCATGCAAATTCACACTCAAAAAAAGGTTGGGAAGATTTTACAACAGAAGTAATCAAACATATAAATAATAAGGAATCTCCAGTGGTATTTATTTTATGGGGAAATTTTGCTCAAAATTTCGAAAAATATATTACAAATAAAAATCATTTGATAATAAAATCCTATCATCCAAGTCCGCTTTCGGCTAGTAGAGGTTTTTTTGATTCAAAACCATTTTCAAAATGCAATAATTTTTTAAAAAATAATAATCTAAAAGAAATCAATTGGTGTGAATTATAATATAAAAAAAGCAAGAATTTAATTATCCTTGCTTTTTCTATATTTAATTATTTCAACATCTTGTGAAATCATCATTATATCATTTTTATTAAATTCTTCTAAAATATCAATAATTTTTAAAATTTTA
>JAUCFZ010000060.1 GCA_030377915.1 Clostridiaceae bacterium HSG29 | reverse complement strand
AAGAACTAAAAAACGAAAAAATGATAGAACGTTATAAATTTGACTTAGATATATTTTATCAAGAAATGAAACATCATTTTATTTTAAAAAGCGATGAAGAGGAATTTAAAAATGAACTTTTTGATTATTTTGAAAAAAAGAACATAGCTGTTAAATTCAGAAAAAAAGAAGATCAAATAATAAAAAGAAAAGGTTTATTAGAGCTTATTGATAATAAAATTAAAATAACTGATAAGTTTATGAAGTGGGAAGATGCTATTACAGAAATTAGTCAAGTTTTAATTGATAATGGAGATATTGATGAAAAATATACCGAAGAAATTATTAATTTAATTAATGAAAAAGGACCCTATTTTATAATAACTCCTAAAGTAGCATTAGTTCATTCAAAACCAAGTGAAAATGTTAAAAACACTTCTATTGGTCTTTTAGTTTCTAAAAAGGATATTATTTTTGAAAATAGTAAAAAAGTAAATATTATTATTATGTTGACTTTAGCTGATAGAAAATCACATCTATCTGCATTAGCTGATATACTTACAATATTTGAAAATAAATTAAGTGTAAAAGACTTAATTAATAAAGAAAATTCAATAGAGATTATTGAGTATATTAGAAATAATTTAGATTTCAGTAAAGAGAAAAGAATCGATTAGATATAGATAAGGGACAATTTTTCGTAATTTAATTCTAGCCTGGACTGAAAGTAAATAATATAAAAAATAGAGAATTTCCTTCGGGAAGTTCTCTATTTATTTTTTTCAAAGAGTATGGATTTTAAAGTTTGTAAAAATATTAAAAAGTAATAATATGTAATTGTAGTTGATAATTAAAGATGATAAAATTATTGTGGTAGTACCTTTTATTTATTAATTGCAATTATATTAACAATATAGTAGTAACATAAGAAATCTATGTAGGTGTAAAATAAGTTTATTAAAAAGAAAAGAGTGTGAGTATGGTAAAAATAAGTGAAGCATTAAATGAAATTTTTGAACATAAATCAATATTTGAAAAAGTTTTTTTTGAGAATTTTATAGATGGATATAGTTTTCCAAAAGAGCTTAATCAAACACATATTAGAACAATTCTTATGTTATATTTTAAAGATTCATGTCCAATGGCTAAAATAAGTGAAAAAACAAATCTTAAAAAAGGTTCTTTTACTTCAGTTGCAAATAAATTAATAAAATTAGGATATATTGAAAAAAATAGAGATAAAATTGATAAGCGAGTTTATAAATTAAATTTAACTCAAAAAGGGAAAAAAATAGCATCAGAAGTTGGAATTGCTCATAATGAATATGTAAATAATTTATTTAAAGGATTATCTTCAAAAGAAAAAACAGAATATTTTAAGGCGATTGAAAGAATAAATATATTGTCCCATAAAATAATGGATAACAAAATATAGTTAGAAAACAAACTAGTTGACTTTTTATTTGTTTATTGTTATAGTATAAAAATTGATAATAATAATGAATTAAATAGGAGAAAACAATGAAAAACAGACAAAAAATAAGAAATTTTACACCATTTTTAGGTTTATTAAGTATAATAATAATAACAAGTCTAAAAATTGATCCATTTGGATTTTCTAAATATGGATTAGAACCTAGAGATATTTTTGTAATAATATTAATTCCTGCAATGATTTATTTGGGAAATATTTATTGCGGATGGTTTTGTTTTGGCGGTATGATGCAGAAGGTTATTTATAAAATTGGAACAAAGATATTTGGAAAAGAAAAGCAAAAAAAATTAGAAGTTCCAGAACATATTCACAATAAATTAAAATATATGAGATATATTATTTTAATAATGTGGGTTATTTCTATAATATTATCTGCATTTGGAATTATAGATCCTAGTGTATCTAAATATATTAAAGTTACATTAATGGGGATATTATCAGTAATTACTCTTCCATTTGCATTATTTACAGAAAGAATATTATGTAGATATTTTTGCATAAATGGAGCAATATATGGTCTTTTTAATAAAATTGGTATTAAAAGAATAATAAGGAACAATAGCTGTGTTTCATGTAAAAAATGCGATAAAGTATGTCCAGTGAATGTTGAAGTTTCAACTCAAAGGAAAGTTACTGATTTACATTGCATTAATTGTTATAAATGTGTTGATGATTGTCCTGTACCTACAGCTCTTAATATTGAAATACCAGTAAAAATTATAAGTTAAGATAACAGTGTAGCATTAATTTGTAATATACTTAAAAGCAAGATAGAGAATTTCCTTCGGGAAGTTCTCTATTTCTTTAATTTAATAGAATTATTAAAAAGCAATAAAAATGTTCAACCAGTAGTAAATTGGGTTGAACATTTTTGTTTTTAATATTAATCTTTTATAAGAGATATAGTACCTTTTGCAATGCACTCATCATTAGATATAAGTTCTACGCTGCAATTGATAACACTTTTATCTTCTTGCATTGTGCCTCTAAAGATATATGTTATATCATCTTGGTCAAATATACTCAGAACTATTTTATTTCCATTGATGATAATTTCAGTATTTGAATCTTCTTTACTTTTCATTTTGCCATTTGATATAAAGAGTGTTGTATCAACGGTTTCAGTGATATCGTATCTTTTATCAACTGTTATAATTTCATCATTAATTATACTAACAGCTTCCCAGTCCACATTCTCTTTTGGAATATACATTACTCCACTCCATTTGCCTGAAAAGTCATATTCATTACTACTTAAATCCTCGACTCCATCAATTATAGGATCTATTTCATCATCTTCAAATTCTTTATTCTGCAAATAATGTATATTACATGTGAGTAACAAAGTAGACTCCTTATAAAACTTCATAGCCCCTGTCATAACACCATCATTGATTGATCCTGAAATAGTAGAATAGTAGGTGATTCCTTCGACAGTATAATAACCTGTAATCTCTACATTGTTTCCATTAACTTTTTGAGTCTTAATTGTCATTGGCATTCCATCTGTTGAGATATGACCACTAGTTTTGTTTAGCGTAGCACTACCAATGGTTAAATGACCTACTTTTATATTATTTATAGTATCATAGTATGCTTGAGTTAAGGCAGTAATAGTTACGTCTCCATTATATGAGCCATATAACTCTTCATTTAACGAATCGTATTGACCACTAAGGTCAAAATCAGGTAATTCAACATTTGTGTTCTTATCATCTGGAATCACATCAATAGGAGCATCACCAATATCAAAAATAACGTTATGAGGTTCCATCTTAAACTGATAAGGCATTTCATATTTTATAACTGGTGTTTCACTACCTTCGCTAATTAATATTAACCTTGATGCTTTTGGAGCGCCTATTGCCATATATGTGTCTAGACTTATTTCTTTGATTGTTTTTTTATTATTCAAACCAAAGTCATATAAAGTCTCGTCTTTCGTTGCATCATAAAGCTCTACGACTACAGAAGTTACAGATTCAGGTATTGTTCCTTTAATTTCAAAAGTCACTTCATAAGGAACTTCTACTTGATTTAGTAATTTTAGATAGTTTCTGTAATAGCTCTGCTCAGCTTCATTTTGTAAACTCTTTGCAACAGATCTAAGTACAACATGCATCTCTATTTTTAATACAAGATATACATTAGATGATATAATTAGTGATAATCATCAAGTAATTGATTTAAAAAATCAAATAAAGCAGCTTAAAAATTCAACAGCTCCGGTTTTTATATACCTGGAATTGCTCCACATACAGTTTCAAAAGCTTATGCTGCATCACTTTTTCCTCATTTTGCATCAATTGCAAATTTAGGAATTAAAGAGGCTATGAGAAAAGATGGATTTTTACGAAGAAGTTTAACAGTTTATAATGGAGTATTGACACATGTAGAAACTAGTCTGAAACTCCCGCCGCTAAAGTAGCAGGGTTCTTAAGTACGTTAACTTCCAAAATACTCTCACAATCTCTAAGGATTGCTACAACATATTAAGACTAATTAAGTTCTTTAAGACTTTAATTATCAAAGCATATTCTGATGAATTACTTTAACGATAGCGTATGGCTCGTTTCAAAACCAAATTTTTATATTGTTTTATATACCCATACTGGCAAGTGTTTTTATCTTGCTAGTTTTTATTTTATTTATTTCCTTATCATGATTTTTTTTGAACTTTTGATAATTTTTAATGCATAACTCTCTATCAATTTCTTCTAAATTGTTTTTTACATTCATAATTAAAAATGCTGAATATAAATCTCTTTGTATTTTTTGACCATCTATAACATTCCATCTTTCATTAAGCTTTTTCTTTTTAAAACTATCGTCATTATGATTGTATTGGCTTGCTTTGACTTTCCATGTGTTGACTTTTAAAATTTCTTTTCCTAAATAATTTAATTTGCGATTAATAATTTCTATTAGTTTAGCTGGTGCTTTATTTGATAATGATTTGCCAAAACGTTTCTTTTTATTAAATTTACCAGTTTTCTTATTTATAGTTGTTGCTTTAGCTCTTTTTTGAAGTCCTTTAAAATTCATATTCTCTACATAAATTTCATTTCCTAAACTAATAATATAGTTTGCTAATTTTTCATGAGATTGTTTTCTTAAAACTTTTTGTTTTCTCATAATTTCTTTGAGTTTATTTTTTGATTTAATATAATTATTTGAATTGTTCCATTTGATTTTAATTCCTTTTTTTAAAGTGCCGTTCTTATTAAAGTTATCTGGATTATTTAAACGCCTCTGTCTATCAAGTTTTCTTAATAGAATACGTTTTTTATTTTCTAGCTTATCTATTTTAGGTGCTAACTCTAAAAGTTTAATTGTTTCATTCGAAACAATAGCAATAGTGCTAGTGCCTATATCTAAACCAACTTTTTGGTTTTTTGTTGTTCTTTCTTTTTTAGGTGGTATACCTTCTAAAATTAATTGAATATAATATTTATTTTTACCACGAATTGTTTTTCTTAAAATACGACAATATTTTATTTTATTTTCTAAGGCTTCTTTGACATAATCGTCTTTCTTTTTTATAAGAATTGGAATGTCTAACTTATTCCATTTAAGAATTTGATTTAAATATCTAATTCCTGTTTTATTAGATTTACCTTCCAATGAATTAAACATTTCATATCTTTTAAATTTAACTTTTATTTTAGGATTATATAGATTTTCTTCAAAAGCACTAAAGCACCTTGTTGCTATCTTTTGAGCTGTAAAGCTATCAATATTCTTTTTAAAATGATGTTGCATTGGTTTAACAAATTTATGAAGTGAGTATTCAGTTAAACCAAAATTGTTATTGATTTCTCTAAAATGTTTATTTCGTTCTTTTGATTTTTCCATTTTTAAAGTTTTTTGATAAATTTTACTTTGCTTCATTGAATTATATCTTTTAAAAAGTTCATTTAAACAAGCATTATAAATTTGTCTGCCAATATCAAGCCTCTTGTTTAAAATATCTTCTTGATACTTTTCAGTATTTAATTTTAAAGTTAAAACAAAAGTTGACTTTGGCATAGTTTACCTCACTTTCTTTAATATCTATAGATATATTATATACTTAAACATCAAAACTATCAAACATAAGTTCTTAAAATCACGCTATTCATCCCACCACTGAAGTAATGGCTTTCCGCTTTTTTTTATAATTCAAAATAGACCATTTAAAACACCTGAAGAAGTTTTAGAATATGATATAAAAGATACTTTGGAATTTGCACCTAGTGCTACAACAACTACAACTAAAAAATAATAAACTATAAAATTAAAGGAGGAACAAATGGACAATTTAGCAACGATGGGGATTATATCTCTAATACCAGCAACAATTGCAATCATCATGGCTTTTGTAACAAGAAATACTATATTTTCACTTTTTACAGCAATATTTATTGGAGTAATGTTAATGGGTGAAGGGTTATTGGCTTTTCCGAAATTAATAAAAACTTCTATTGGAACAACAAATTTTGCTTGGATATTACTACTTGAGTTATTTATTGGTATTTTAATTGCATTTTTTCAGAGAACTGGTGCTATTCAAGGTTTTACTGAAATAATGAAAGATAAAAAAATGTCAAGAAAGAATATTCAATTAACTGCTTGGGTAATGGGTATGTTTGTATTTTTCAGTGATTATTTTAGCCCATTATTTGTTGGTTCAACTATGAGAAGTTTATCAGATGATAAATTAATATCAAGAGAAAAATTAGCTTATATTGCAGATTCAACTTCAGCACCAGTAAGTGTACTTGTACCTATTACAGGATGGGCAGTATTCACTTCAGGTCTATTAGTTGGTATAGGTCCAGTTAAAACAGCTGAAGAGGGAATGGCAATATTTACTAAGGCTGTTGGATTTAATTTTTATGCAATTTTAGCTGTTGTATTAGTTGGTTTAGTTGCCTCAGGAATTGTTCCAGAATTTGGACCAATGAAAAAAGCAGAAAAACGTGCAATGGAAGAAGGAAAAGTTCTTCGTGATGGAGCAGTACCACTTCTTGGAGAAGAATTAACAGATACACCAAAATACGAAGGAATTAAAACTCATGTATTCCTTGATTTCATTTTACCAGTGTTGATAGTAATAACAATTGCTATAGGAACATATATAGCATTTAAGTCAGCTAAAACTATGGAAGCTTTCTTAACAGCTTCAGTTGTTTTAGGAATTATAATGAGAATTCAAGGTGTACCATTTAATGATATTATGGATACTGCAATGAAAGGTATGAAAGGTATTATGCCAGCAATTATAATTTTGGCACTTTCTTATACAATTAATGCATTAAGTAAAGAAATGGGTACTGCAAATTATATTATTATGATTAGTGAGAATTGGTTAACTCCTAATTTACTACCATTTTTAACATTTGTATTAGCTGCACTTATCTCTTTCTCAACTGGAACAAGTTGGGGAACATTTGCGATAGTTATGCCAATAGCAGCACCATTAGCATTTGCATTTAGTGGAAATGAAGTTACTATGATAGTTTTAGCTACTGTTGCAGCTGTAGCTGGTGGTGGCGTATTTGGAGATCACTGTTCACCATTATCAGATACAACTATTCTTGCATCTACAGGTGCTGCTGCCGATCATATTGATCATGTTAAAACTCAATTACCATATGCTCTTACAGCAGCAAGTTTTGCATCGGTTTTATATTTAATTATCGGTTTTATGGCTTAAAAGATGTAAATATAATTGCTTTCAATTAAACACCAACTTAAATATATTGAAATTAAGATAAAGGATTTCCTTCGGGAGGTTCTTTATTTTATTTTTATTATGTTTAAAATATTATAAATATGACTTGTTGAAGTTTAGTATAAAATGGAGTTAAAAAAATACGATTAAATAAAATAAGTGGTATAATTACAGTCTAAGTGTTATTTTAGATATTATTAATTATGGAGGATGTATTCACATGTCAGGAACTAAAAGAGAAAATATAAAAATTGGAAGTAAAGTTATGGTAGTCCAAAAACAAGACCAACGTTCGGGGAAATTAACAGAAGGAATAGTTCAAAAGCTTCTTACGAAATCTCCGAACCATCACCATGGAATAAAAGTTATGTTACAAGATGGCATTGTTGGTAGAGTAAAAGAAATTTTAATTAATAAAGTAGATTAGTTGTGAAGTGATCATCTAGTTTTTAATTTAATCTAGTGGAAGTTTAAAATGAGTTTAATCATTAAAGACATTGATGATTAAACTCATTTAATATTTAATAACTATATAAAACAGATAATTCTCCGTTTTCATCTTCAAATACTATGAAAGCATATACAATATTATTGTTATCGCCAGGTGGTGGACCATCATTTTTTTCATCCATATTATGATCTTCTTTTGGCATATAATCCATTGTATTTATAACAAAGCTTTCAAGATTACCTGTACCTTTAACATTAAATGAATCATGAATAACAATATAAGGCATATCTCCCATCATCATTCCTTCACCAGCACTTATTCCATCTCTTACTTTTTCAGGAGAACTACCTTTTTTAAAAATTTCATTTGATTCAACTAAAACATATAAAGTACAAGAACGAGTTGCTTTAACATTAATTGTAATATTAGGCATATTTTTAGTAACCTTTGGATAGCCTTCAACAATTAAAGGAATATTAGAGTCTTCATTATTAGTAGTTTCCTTTTCTGTATCATCAGATGGTTCATTTTCTTTATTCTCATTATTTTCTTCGTTTTTATCAGTTTCTGTTTCTTCAGTGGTTTCTTTATCAGCCGTTTCTTTTTCTGTATCATTAGATGGTTCAGGTTCTTTATTTTCTTCTTTTGCTTCATTTTGTTCATTTTCTGTATTTTCAGTTGCATCGGAATTAGAATTATCTTCAGTAGTTTTTGTATCGGTATCTTTATTATCTGTAGAAGCTTCCTTAGTTTCAGGAACAGGCTCATCTTCGTTATAATTTGGTATTATATCAATATTTTTTGATCCTACTTTTACATTAGTTATACCAACTTCGCTTTTAATTGTTTCAGTATTAGAAGGAAGAGAACAATATTCTGCATTAATCCAAGCTTCAACTATAGTTCCTCCATGTATAGTTACCGATTTTCCGTAAGCTGAGTAAAAGTACATTGTAGAAGTATCTACCATATTTATATTTGATAACTTTGCACTTTTTAAAACAGACATTAATGAAACACTTCCATCAATTTTAACATTTGCAGTAGATTCTAAAGATACTTCAGGATAATTACCCTTTAAAAGAACATTTACAGCATCTGATGTTTTTTTATTATTAATTATTATAGATTTAGTATTATCACCTTGTGATTCTAATCTACAATCACTTGCAATTTGAATTCCTTCAAAGCTCGTATTTAAATCTAAAACAAGGTTTGGATTTGTTTTGCTTTCCACCATTAATCGTTTTCCAATAACATTAATAAAATATCCTGAATTTGGACCGCCACCATTAATAAATATTGTTCCATTTACGATTACATCTTCAATATAAAATTCTCCATCACCAACAGATTCATCAATATATAAATCGCCTTTAATTGTCATTTCTTTTATTGTTGTACCACTATCAGTAATATGTAAATCATCACCATTTTCTATATAGCCACTAGTAATTTTTTCAGTAGGATCTATCTCTACATTTTCTTCTTTAACAACTTCAGTTTTTTCTGTAGTTTCAGTAGTTTTTTCGATAGGTTCTGTTTCAGTTATTTGACTACTACAACCAGATAGAATTAAAATAAATATTAAAAGTGTTATGATAAGCAAGTTTTTTTTCATAAATGCCTCCTTGTATGCGAATTAAATAATCAGTTTTATTATTAATAGTATACTATTGCTTTAAAAAATATTAAAGAAAAAGAGTTAAAAAATATTAGTTAATTGAATGAT
>JAUCFZ010000006.1 GCA_030377915.1 Clostridiaceae bacterium HSG29 | reverse complement strand
TGCAATTACTAGAATTAACATAAGAATTATTAATTTTTTCATTTTCACCACTTTTTCTAAAATTGTGGATAACTTATATTGTTTATACTATTTTATCCACTGTTTTAATCTACAAATTTTATGCAAATATCCACTTTTCTTAAAGTTTTCAACACTATTCACATCTTATCCACATTATTTATGTCTAGTTACCCTGAACTTTTCCACAGTATAATCCTCATTTTCCACAATGCCAGCTTTTCTTAACACTATTTCAAGTTGTTTTTCCACTGTATCAACACCCTCTAAATTTGGTAATAAAAGTCCTCTTTTATATCCACTTTCGACTATTATTCCATATTTTTTTACATCTAATTCTTTTAAATCATTTACTTTTTCACTTTTTTCTAAAATATCTACAGAAATTACAAGTTCATTTAATTCATATTCTTCAACTTCATTAAATCTCGGATCTTTAGTTGAAGCTTCAATTGCATTTCGTACAATTTCTTTTGCTATATTTTTTTCCATACCCATGCCTGTCGTTCCAATACAACCTCTTAATAAAGAATGCTTTTTAATAGATACAAAAACACCTGCTCTATTTTCAAGCATTTCAACAGGCAAATTCATTTTATCAACATTTATTTTATTTCCATTTTTAATATATTCCTCAATTGTAGTCCTTGCAAGTTTTACATATTCATCTTCATTTTCAACAATTTTTTTATGTTTTATTATTTCATCATTTAATAAAATATCATATATATTTTTTGAATCATCTTTAATAAAATTCTTAAATGAAACAACACCATAACCAACGCCAAAAGGGCCTTCATATGATAAAACTTCAGTTTCATAATCATAACCATCAAGAGTCCCAATGAGTGTATCTATCGATCTTTTTCCACATTCTCCTGCTTCATTTACAAAATCTGCATCCATATTTATAATACTTCTTATATCTTTTTCTTTTAAACAATCAATTATTTTCTGATCAAATAAAACACCACTAGGCGAATAAGTATATGGACCTTTATTTGAAAGCTTATGAGATAAATCACCGCTTGCAATAATAATAATTTTTTTATCAATATTTTCACATGCATTTCTAATTGCCATTCCAAATTTATAATGTTCATTATATGATAACCCACTATAATTAATATGAATAAGATTATACTTGCTATATTCTTTTTCAATATAATATAATGGCACAATTATTCCATGATCAATTTCATCAGTAATATTAAAACGCTTTACTAAATCATTATCAAGTTTAGCAATAGGTATATTTTCAATTAAACTAGAAGCAACTATTTCTTCTACTAAAGATATTTCATTATTTTTTCTTAATTCTACTTCTGGATAGCCAAATGTACTTAAATTACCATATAATAAATCCTTATAATTAATAGTAAAAGCATCCGAGAAAACTGTACCATGCGGAGTAATAACAATAATTGTATCAGGACTCATATTTTTAATTTCATTTGCGATCTTTTCCATAGCATCTTTTGTTTTTTTAACAACTAAAACATCCTCTTTGCCAATCTTATCGATTATAATAGGAGGATGTGGCATAATGTAACCTGCTATTAATGACATATTCTCACTATCCTTTCATATATCCTTTCTTTATTAATTTTCCAATATGCTCATTTATTTTTGCGTCAATATCAATATCATACTTTTCTTCAAGCACAAACATCATAGAAACTGCGACTTGTGCAACATCTAAAAGTTCCATACTAATTTTATCATAAATTTCTTCATGCTCCATAACCACATTTTCGCCATTCATTCCTCTAAATTTTCCAATTACTTGAGCAAGTTCACCAGCTTCCTCCATTAATTTTAATGCTGTAGATTCTAAATTTGGCTCTAAATTGTTTAATTTTGGTAAGCTTATGCTTTTGTATTCTTTACTCATATTTTCTCCTAACTATTTTTATAAAATTCATATGAAGATCTATATAATGCACGTTCATAATAAATATTTGATTTTATATTTAAATCCTTATATCCTTTTTTAATTAAAATATTCAAAATTGGCAACATTTGTTTCCCATATCTTTTCATTGAAGGTATAGGATAAACTCCAGGCCAAGCATTACAAGTTACAACAGTTCGTCTATTCTTAGTACACACTAATTTTTGAACTTCATTATATATTTCATCATTTTCATTAAATACATATTGATCAAGGGTTCCTGTTGGTATCCCTTCAATTGCTTTTACTTGCGGTGGATTTTTCTCAAAATCATATGGATCAGCAGTAATATCTAAAATAACTGCATCTTTTTTTAAAATACCTACCATTTCATTATCAATAATAAATTCAGAGGTATCTCTTCTTGTAGATGCATCAACAATAATATCCAAATTTTTCAATTCATTTTCTAATAATTCCACATTACTAGTAATACTTCTAGTTAAAAAAATGATTCTCATACCAAAATAAGACTCTTTATATTCTTTTAGTCTTTTATTTGATAAATCTTTAAACGCTTTCGCAACATTTAATCCTACATTACCCATACCAATTATTCCAATATTAATGGTTCTTGAAATGAATTTATTTTTAAATTTCTTTTCCAATTCATTAAGTGCACTGTCAGCACCATTAAAAGCCGTAAAATATGAATTAACAACTATTCGTTTATTATCATCATTAATCATTGTATCCATTGAAAATGGAATTATACCTAGTTCTTCTAATAATAGATTTCTTCTTTCACGAGTAATATAATGTAGCATAGAAATAAGAACTGAGCCACGCTTTAAATTTTTTAATTCATCGTTTTCTGGAGTTCTAAGAACTATTACATAATCCATAGAAAAAACTTCTTTTCTTGATGCAAATTTTATATTTTTATTTGCATTGCAATAATCGTTTTCTGTAAATCCCATTTTAAAACCATAATTGAATTCAAGATAAATATCAATATCAAACTTCTCTAATTCTTTAAAAAAATCTGGTAAAAAGGCACGTTTTTCATTAACTTCTTTAGCAATTCTTAAAAATCCAAAACTTTTTCTCATTTTCATCTCCTCGTATTATAATTGATTTAATTATATCATACATGAAAAATTTTACAAAAAATAAAAAAGCACCGTATAAAACGGTGCGTATTTCTCTATCTTTTTGAGAATTGTGGTGATTTTCTTGCTTTTTTCAAACCGTATTTCTTTCTTTCTTTCATTCTTGCATCTCTTGTTAAGAAACCTTCAGCTTTTAAAGTAGGTCTTAATTCAGCATCGAATTGTAATAACGCTCTTGAAATACCATGTCTGATAGCTCCAGATTGTCCTTGAAATCCACCGCCTTTTACAGTTACAATAACATCAAATTTATCTAATGTATCAGTAATTTTAAGTGGTCTCTTTAAATCATTTATTAAAGTTTCATAATTAAAATATTCATTTACTTCTCTTTTATTAACAGTTATAGTACCTGTTCCTTCAATTAATCTTACTCTTGCAACTGATTTTTTTCTTCTACCAGTTCCTAAATATTGAACTTTAGCCATTTATATTCCCTCCTTCTATAACTCAATTTTAATTGGATTTTGCGCTTCGTGTGGGTGCTCATTTCCAGCATATACTTTAAGTTTTTTACCCATTGCGTTTCCAAGTTTTGATTTTGGAAGCATGCCTCTAATAGACTTTTCCAATACTTTCTCAGGTTGATTCTCAAGCATATCGCCATATGATCTTTCTTTTAAACCACCCATGTAACCAGTATGCCATCTAAACATTTTATCAGCTTTTTTATTTCCAGTTAATCTTACTTTCTCAGCGTTTAAAACAATAACATAATCTCCAGTGTCAACATATGGAGTGTAAGTTGGTTTATTTTTTCCAGTTAAAATTGGAGAAATTTTAGAAGACAATCTACCTAAAGTTTGACCCTCTGCATCAATAACGTACCAATTTCTTTTAACTTCTTCTTTCTTTGCCATAAAAGACTTCATTGTTACCTCCTAAATTTTTCATTTACTTTATATATTTACCTCCGGGAAAGGAATTATAATCGTATTTTTACCTATTATAGTTTACCATATTTACAACCTTTGTCAAGATTTTAATTAATTATTTAGTACTCGACTTTTTCTAAGTAAAGACCATTTGCAGGTGCAGTAAATTTTGCTTTTTTTATATCTTTTTCATTAATAATATTTTCGAGTTCATCTACAGTAATTAAGCCTCTACCTATATCTATTAGATTTCCTACAATAGTTCTAACCATTTTATATAAAAACCCATCTCCAATTATTACAATATCAATATATGAATCTTTTTTTATAATATTAATACTTTCAATTGTCCTAATAGTATTCTCTTTATTTATTGATTTAGCAACAAAACTTCTAAAATCTTTTTTACCAATAATTTTTTTAGAAGCTACAATCATTTTATCAATATCTAATTCATATGGAAAATGATAATAATAATTATTTAGAAACACTTCTTTTTCAACACCGGTATAAATTTTATAACGATATCTCTTTTTTTTAGCACTAAATCTTGCATGAAATTCTGAATCAACTTCTTCAATCTCTTTTATAAAAATATCATCAGGTAAATTTCTATTTAAAATATACTTGAATTTTTCAAGAGGTATTTTTAAATCAATTTCAAAACTTGCAACCTGTCCAATACTATGAACAAATTTATCGGTTCTTCCTGAACCATGCACCCTTATATTTTGATATGTTATTTTCTTAAATATTCTTTCAATTTCTTTTTGAACAGTTCTTTTATCATTTAATTTTTGCCATCCATAAAACTTGGATCCATCATACTCAATCGTCATTTTATAATTTTTCATATTACCAAACCATTTTAAAAGCGAATAGAGAAGCAACATATAAAATTAAAACAAAGCTTCCAATTAAATCTTTCCTTGTATATTTTAAAACTTTAAGTTGAGTTCTATTATCTCCGCCTCTATAGCATCTTGCTTCCATAGCCATAGCTAAGTCATCTGCTCTTTGAAATGCTGAAATAAATAACGGTACTAATAAAGGAATTAATCCTTTAGCTCTATTAACAATACTTCCGCTTTCAAAATCAGCTCCTCTAGCCATTTGCGCTTTCATAATCTTATCAGTTTCTTCTAAAAGAGTTGGAATAAATCTTAGAGAAATTGTCATCATCATAGCTAACTCATGCGCAGGTAATCCGATTTTTTTAAATGGATTTAAAAGTTTTTCAATTCCATCAGTAAGTTTTAATGGTGAAGTTGTTAAAGTCAAAAGGGATGTACCTATGATTAAAAATACAAGTCTTATTGCCATAAAGAACCCTCTATATAAACCTTCACTTGTTACTTTAATAATTCTATATTCAAAAATTACTTTACCTGGAGTAAAAAAAACATTAATTACAAATGCAAATATAATAATCAACATTATTGGTTTTAATCCTTTTAAAATATATTTAATAGGAATTTTTGACATCTTTATTAAGAAAACAATAAATAAAGTAACAACACCATATCCAATAATACTTTCAACTGCAAATATTGAAATCATATATATAAAACTTGCAATTATTTTAAACCTTGGATCTAAATCATGTATAGTAGATTCACTTGGATAATATTGACCAACAGTAATATCTCTAATCATTACTATCACCCCTTAACTGTTTCAAAATAGCATTTTTTGCTTCTTCAACATTTAAAACAGTTTCTTTGATATTACAGCCTCTTAAATTAAGCTTATTAATCAATTCAGTGACTTGTGGAACTCCAAGACCAATATCTGTTAATAATTCATACTCTTTAAAAACAGAGCGTACATCTCCATCAAGAACTTTTTTCCCTTTATCAAGAACTATAAGTCTATCAACTAAATTAGCTACTTCCTCCATTGAGTGCGAAACTAATAAAACAGTAACTTTTTTCTTTTTATTAAGTATTTCAATTTGCTTAAGTATTTCGTCTCTAGCTTTTGGATCTAATCCAGCAGTAGGTTCATCTAATATTAAAACCTCAGGATTCATTGCTAAAACACCTGCTATAGCAACTCTTCTTTTTTGACCACCACTTAATTCAAAAGGAGAAACTTCATTAAGTTTTTCAAAATCAAGTCCTACAAGTTTCATTGATTCTTTTACTCTAATATCTATTTCATCAGCTTTTAAATTTAAATTTTTAGGTCCAAATGCAATATCCTTATAGACTGTTTCCTCAAAAAGTTGATATTCTGGATATTGAAATACCAAACCAACTTTTTTTCTTATATCGCTTTTTTTAACTTTTTTATCAGTTAAATCTATATCGTTAATAAATATTTTACCTTTTGATGGTTTATAAAGACCATTAATAGTTTGAATTAAAGTTGATTTTCCGGATCCTGTATGTCCAATAATTCCAACAAATTCACCATTTTCAATATCAAAACTGATATTATCAACTGCAATTGTTTCAAAAGGCATTCCTTGATCGTATATATAACTTAAATTTTCTATTTTAATTGACATAATTTTTCCACCATTTCATCAATCTTAATAATATCATCGTCTATGTTTATACCCTCATCTTTTAGCATATGTGCAAGTAAAGTAACTTGAGGTACATCCAAACCAAGATTTCTTACATCTTTAACTCTTGAAAATATTTCTTTTGGAGTTCCCTCCATTATTTTTTTGCCCTGATCCATAACAATAATTCTATCAGCATCTACAGCTTCATTCATAAAATGTGTAATATGAACAATTGTAATTTTCTCTTCTTTATTAAGTTTATGAATTGTTCTCATAACATCTTTTCTTCCTACTGGGTCTAACATTGCAGTAGGTTCGTCAAGAATTATACATTTAGGTTGCATTGCCAAAATGCCTGCAATAGCAACTCTTTGTTTTTGCCCTCCAGATAAAGAAGTTGTAGGCTTATTAATATAATCAAACATACCTACTGTTTTAAGAGATTTATCAACCCTATTTCTTATTTCACTTCTTTCAATCGCTAAATTTTCTGGACCAAAAGCTACATCATCTTCAACAATTGTTGCTACAATTTGATTGTCCGGATTTTGAAAAATCATTCCCGCTGATTTTCTAATTTCCCAAATAAGCTCCTCATCAGATGTATCCATTTTATTAACATAAATTTTTCCTGAATTTGGAAGATATATCCCATTAAATAATTTAGCAAGTGTAGATTTTCCAGAACCATTATGTCCTATAATCACTACAAATTCACCATCATCAATATTTATATCAATATTCTCTAATTTAAAGCTACCGTCATCATATTCAAAATTTAATTTATCTGTTTTTATCATAATATCCCTACTTTATACTTATTTATTAAGTTCTAAGTCCTTTAGAACTTAATAAATAAATTTAAAAGGAGCTAAAATTTTAGCTCCAAATAATTATACTAATTCTAATATACTCATTTCACTATTATCTCCACGACGAGGCTCTAATTTTAAAATTCTTGTATATCCACCATTTCTTTCAGAATAGTTTACTGCAATTTCAGTAAATAATTTATTTAATACTTCTTTGTCATTAATATCTTTTGCAATTTTTCTTCTAGTATTAAAGTTATCTTCTTTAGCAACGGTAATAAGTTTTTCAGCAAATCTTCTTGCTTCTTTTGCCTTAGCTTGTGTAGTTGTGATTCTGCCATTTTTAAATAGAGCTATCGCTAAACTTCTTAGCGTAGCTTTTCTATGAGAAGAATCGCGACCAATTCTGCCATACTTAGCCATATATTTCCCTCCTTTGCTAATCTTGCTTAATTTTCAAATTTAATTGAAATTCAATCAATTTTTGTTTAATCTCCTTAAGAGATTTTTTTCCAAGATTTCTGATATTCATCAAACCATCTTCAGACTTGCTTAACAAATCACCAACGGTATTAACACCAGCTCTTTTTAAACAATTGTAAGAGCGAACAGAGAAATCAAGTTCTTCAATAGTCATATCGTAAACTTCATCTTCCTCTTCAGCTACTTCTTCTTCAATGATTTCAACATTATTGATTTCATCTGTTAAATTAATAAACAAATTTAAATGTCCTGATAATATTTCAGCAGCTAATGAAATTGATTGCTCTGGAAGTATTGAACCATCAGTCCATACTTCTAAAACTAACTTATCATAATCTTCTTTTTGACCGACTCTAGTATTTGATACAGTATAATTTACTTTGCTAACTGGAGTAAATAATGAATCTACAGGAATTACGCCAATTGGCAATCCTGGTTCTTTATTATCTTCAGCAGAAACATAACCTCTACCTCTTACTAAACCGATCTCCATATTGAAAGTTGAATTTTCTTCTAATGTTGCAATATGCAAATCAGTATTTAAAATTTCAACATCAATATCAGAAATAATATCTCCAGCAGTAATTACTCCTGGTTCAGACATTTCAATTCTCAATATTTTTTCTTCATCACTTGAATTTATTTTAGCTGATAAATCTTTTAAATTTAATATGATATCTACGACATCTTCTTTTACACCATTTACTGTTGTAAATTCATGAAGTACAGTATCAATTTTAATCCATTTAACAGCAGTTCCAGGTAATGACGATAGCATAAGTCTTCTTAAACTATTACCTAAAGTAATACCGTAGCCTCTTTCAAGAGGCTCCACTACAAACTTACCGTATCTACCTTCATCATCTTTTTCTAAACACTCAAATTTTGGTTTTTCAAATTCAATCACTATTAATAAACCTCCCTACAATATAACTGAGGGATAAACCCTTTTTCTACTTAGAATAAAGTTCGACAATTAAATGTTCTGCAATTGGTAAATCAATGTCAGCTTTTGTTGGATCAGCAACAATTTCACCAGCAAATTTTTCTTTGTCAACTTTAACCCAACTAGGTGTGCTTACAGATGCTTCCAAAATACTTTTAATTTTTTCAGATTTTCTACTTGATTCTTTAATTGTTAATACATCTCCAACTTTTAAAGTCATTGAAGGAATAGTTGCTTTTCCATCATTTAATAAGAAATGTCCATGATTAACTAACTGTCTAGCTTCTTTTCTTGAACTAGCAAAACCTAATCTGAATACAACATTATCTAATCTTAATTCTAATAAACGTAAGAAGTTTTCTCCTGTTACGCCTTTAACTCTTTCTGCTTCATTAAAGATTGATTTAAATTGTTTTTCCAACAATCCATAAAATCTTTTAACTTTTTGTTTTTCTCTTAATTGAATACCGTAGTTTGACAATTTAGCTCTACCTGTACCGTGCATACCTGGTGCAGTAGCTTTTCTATTTAAAGCACATTTATCGCTATAACATCTTTCGCCTTTTAAAAATAACTTTTGTCCTTCTCTACGGCATAATCGACACGATGGTCCTGTATATCTTGCCATTAATTACACCTCCTGATTTTTATTATGGTCTTCTTCTCTTAGGTGGTCTACACCCATTATGAGCATGTGGAGTTACATCTTTAATAGACTTAACATCTAGCCCAGCAGCTTTTAATGATCTTAATGCTGCTTCTCTACCAGATCCTGGTCCTTTTACAAATACGTCCACAGTTTTTAATCCATGATATTTTGCTTTTTCAACAGCTTGTTCAGCAGCTAATTGAGCCGCAAAAGCAGTTGATTTTCTTGAACCTTTGAAACCTGCTGTTCCAGAACTTGCCCAAGCGATTGTACCGCCTTGCATATCAGTTAAAGTAACAATAGTGTTATTAAAAGTTGCTTTAATGTGAGCTTGTCCACGTTCAATATTCTTCTTAGTACGTTTCGTTCTACGCACTTTTCTTTTAGTTTTAGCCATGTTCAACCTCCTTACTTAATCAATCCTTTATTAGGTCCTTTTCTTGTTCTTGCATTTGTTTTAGTTCTCTGTCCTCTTAAAGGTAATCTGCTTCTATGTCTGATTCCTCTATAACAGTTAATATCTTTTAATCTTTTAATATTTTGTCCAACTTCTCTACGTAAATCTCCCTCAACCATATAGTCATTTTCAATAACTTTTCTTAAGTCACTTACTTCACCTTCAGTCAAATCGTTTACTCTAGTATCTGGATTAATATTTACTTTTTCTAAAATAACATTAGCAGTTGATCTTCCTATACCGAAAATATAAGTTAAACCAATTTCAACTCTTTTCTTACGTGGTAAATCGATACCAGCAATTCTTGCCATTTTACACCTCCTACAGTTTAATTTTTATATTAAACAGCCGCGTTTATTAACCTTGTCTTTGCTTGTGTTTTGGATTCTCACAAATTACCATTACTCTACCTTTACGTCTGATAACTTTACATTTATCACACATAGGTTTTACAGATGGTCTAACTTTCATCGTTATACCTCCTTAATTTTTAATGCCTCGCCATATAATTCTGCCTTTATCTAAATCATAAGGTGATAACTCAACAGTCACTTTATCTCCTGGTAAAATCTTAATATAATTCATTCTAAGTTTTCCAGAAATATGACCAAGTACTACATGTCCATTTTCAAGTTCCACCTTAAATTTTGTATTTGGTAATGCTTCAACAACCGTACCAACAACTTCAATCGCTTCTTGTTTCGCCATTAAATTATTACCTCCTTATTTTGTATCACTTAATCTGAGTTTAATTATTTCCTGGTTAATCATAAAATCACTTAGTTTTTTATTACTTATAAGTACTTCCTGAATAGTCGTACTTATTTTATTAATAATCTGTAAATGCTTTATATTTTTAACTTTGGGATTGTTAACTTTTCTCAAATCACCATCAACTAATTTTACATGTTTATCATCAACAATCTCAGTCACAATAAAAATATAATTTTTATCTCTTCCTTTAATTGATTTAACATATTGTCCTTCTATTACTTGTGAAATATCATTCATATTAACCACCTTACACCATTGTCAATATTTCTGGTTCTCCATCAGTAATAGCAATCGTGTTTTCATAATGAGCTGAATAACTACCATCTATAGTTACGACAGTCCATTTATCAGCTAATGTTCTAACTTCGAACGATCCCATATTTACCATTGGTTCAATAGCCAATACCATACCTTTTTGAAGTCTTGGACCACGTCCAGGTCTGCCAAAATTTGGTATTTGAGGTGGCTCATGCAAATTTCTTCCAACACCATGACCAACATAATCTCTCACAATTGAAAAACCATTTTTTTCACAGTGTTCTTGAATAGCATGTGAAATATCAGAAAGTCTATAACCAACTTTCGCAAATTTCAATCCTTCAAAGAAACTTTCTCTAGTTACATCAATTAATTTTTGTGTTTCATCAGAAACTTTTCCAATCGCATGAGTTCTAGCAGCATCTCCGTAAAAACCATCTATATAAGAACCAAGATCCACGCTTACAATATCGCCTTCTTTAACAATTCTATGTTTTGAGGGAATTCCATGAACAACTTCGTCATTCACTGAAACACAATTGTTTCCTGGAAAACCTCCATAACCTTTAAATCCTAATTTGGCGCCATGTTTTAAAATCATTTGACTAGCAATTTGATCAATTTCATAAGTGCTCATACCAGCTTTAATATTATTTTTAATAGCCTCATGAGCTAACGCCACAATTTTCCCAGCTTTTCTTAACTTTTCAATTTCCAACTCAGATTTAATTATAATCATTATTCGACTTCCTTAACTATTTGACTGAAAACATCGTCTATGCTTTGTTCTCCATCAATAATTTTAAGAATATCGTGATTTGTGTAATACTTAATAAGTGGTGTTGTTTGTTCGATATATACATTAATTCTATTTCTAACAACATCTTCATTATCATCAGATCTCTGATATAACTCGCCATTACACAAGTCACAAACATCTGATTTTTTTGGTTTATTAAAATCAACATGATATGTAGCACCACATTCTTTACAGATTCTTCTTCCTGTAATTCTAGCAATCAACAAATCAAAATTAACTTTAATTTTAATTACACCACTAAGCTCCATATTATTATTATTTAACATTTCATCTAGTGCTATAGCTTGTTCCAAAGTTCTTGGAAAACCATCTAATAAAAATCCATTTTTAGTATCATCTTGAATAAGTCTATCTCTAACAATATCCATAACGACACTATCAGGAACAAGTTCACCATTATCAATATATTTCTTAGCAAGTATACCTAAATCAGTTTTATTAACTATATTAGCTCTAAATATATCTCCAGTTGAAATATGTGGTATATTATATTTTTTAGCAATTTTTCCTGCCTGCGTACCTTTGCCAGCACCAGGAGGCCCTAAAAGTATTAATCTCACATTATCCCTCCTATTAACCCAAGAAACCTTTATAATGTCTCATCATCATTTGAGCTTCAATTTGTTTAGTAGTTTCTAATGAAACACCAACAGCTATCAATAATGAAGTTCCACCAAAAGCAATATTTAATGAACCAAAAGCCAAAATAGCATTTGGTAAAATAGCAATAGCAGCTAAGAAAACCGCTCCAGCTAAAGTAATTCTTGTTAATGTTCTGCTTAAATAATCAGATGTTGGTCTTCCAGGTCTAATTCCTGGAATATATCCTCCATTTTGTTTCATATTACTAGAAACTTCAACTGGGTTGAAAGTAACTGATGTATAGAAATATGTGAAGAATATTATTAATATTGCATAAAGTACATTATACAAAATTGTTTGAACTCCCATGTAATTTTTTATCCAATAGTAGAATCCACTATTAGGCCAAAATTGCGCAACAGTTATAGGAAACATTAATAGTGACATCGCAAATATTACCGGAATAACACCTGCTTGATTTACTTTTAATGGAATGTGAGTGCTTTGTCCACCATACATTTTTCTTCCAACAACTCTTTTAGCATATTGAACAGGGATTTTTCTTTTACCTTCTTGAATATATATTACTGCAACAATTACTATTACAGCAACTACCAAGAACATAAATACATTTAGTATATTTACATCACCTGTTTGAATTTTTTGAACTGTAGTTATTATTCCACTAGGTAATCTTGAAATAATACCTGCGAATATAAACAATGAAATTCCATTTCCAATTCCGTTTTCAGTAATTTTTTCACCTAAGTACATTAAAAATGCAACACCTGCAGTTAAAGTTAAAACAGAAACAACTATTGATAACGTTCCTGGACTAACAAAAGCATTTCTGAAAATCCCAACACTAAATCCAAATCCTTGAATAAGTGCTAAAACAACAGTTCCATATCTTGTGTATCTAGCCATTTTCTTTCTTCCAACTTCGCCCTCTTTTGCTAAAGCTTCTAATGAAGGAATTGCAATTTGCAATAAATTCATTATGATTGAAGCTGTAATATAAGGTGATATTCCTAAAGCGAATATCGTGAAATTTTTAAAAGATCCTCCAGACATCAAGTTGAAAAAGCCAATTAATCCATCTCCGCTGTTTGAAAATAACTCAGCTAATTTTGTTTTATCAATTCCTGGTACAGGTATTGTTGCGCCTAATCTGAATATAACAATCATCATCATAGTATATATTAATCTTTTTCTTAAATCAGGTATTTTCCAAGCATTTCTTAATGTAGTAAGCAAATTAAATCACCTCTGCCTTTCCGCCTGCTGCTTCAATAATTTGAATTGCAGATTTCGAGAATTTATTTGCTTTAACAGTAATTTTTTTAGTTAATTCACCATCACCTAAAATTTTAACACCGTCATTTAATTTCTTAATCATTCCTTCTTCTAACAATAATTCTGGTGTTATAACATCACCATCATCATATGCTTCTAATGCCTGAACATTCAAGATTGAATAATTTTTTCTAAATTTATTTGTAAAACCAACTTTTCCAAGTCTTTTGAATAATGGAGTTTGTCCACCTTCAAAACCAGGTCTTGTTCCACCACCAGATCTAGAGTTTTGACCATTTTCACCTCGACCTGCAGTTTTTCTTAAACCAGATCCAGGACCACGTCCAACTCTTTTTCTTTTCTTTGTTGAACCTTCAGCTGGGCTTAATTCATGTAATCTCATGATTTCACCTCCTTATATTTCTTCAACTTCTACTAAATAGTCTACTACTTTAACCATGCCTCTCATTTGAGGATTGTCTTTCTTTTCAACTACTTGTCTAATTTTCTTTAAACCTAAAGCTTTTAAAGTTTTTCTTTTCTTTGGTTTCTCTCCAATTGGACTCTTAATCAATTTTATTCTAATTTTATCAGCCAAGAAAATTCCTCCTAACCTAAGATTTCTTCTGTAGACATACCTCTAAGGTTTGCAACCTCTTCAATAGTTCTTAATCTACTTAATCCTTCAACCGTAGCTCTAACTAAGTTTCCTGGATTATTACTTCCTAATGATTTTGCTCTAATATCTTGTATTCCAGCTAATTCTAAAACCGAACGAACAGGACCTCCAGCGATAACTCCAGTACCTTGAGATGATTTCATCATAAATACTTTGCTCGCACCGAATGCACCTTTAACATCATGAGGTATTGTTGTTTCCACTCTTGATACTGACATCAAATTATTTTGAGCATCTTGAACAGCCTTTTTAATAGCAGCAGGGACTTCTAAAGCCTTACCTGTTCCTATTCCAACATGTCCATTGTGGTCTCCAACAACTACTAAAGCAGCAAATCTAATATTTCTACCACCTTTAACAACCTTAGTAACTCTTCTTATATCTATTACCTGTTCTTCGAGGTCTAAGTTTTTAGCATCTATAAATTCACGACGCATGCAAGTACCCCCTTATTAAAATACTAATCCGCTTTCTCTAGCAGCATCTGCTAAAGCTTTTACTCTTCCATGATACTTATATCCTGCTCTATCAAAAACAACTGTTGTAATTCCTTTTTCTAAAGCTCTCTCCGCAACAATTTTTCCAATTGCAGATGCAGTAGCAACATTTCCTGTATGACTAAATTGTGATTTAATCGCTTCTTCTAATGAAGATGCTGAAACAATTGTCTTACCAGAAACATCATCTATAATCTGAGCATAAGTATTATTTAAACTTCTAAAAACATTTAATCTAGGTCTATCTTGAGTACCGAATACTTTAGCTCTTACTCTTTTTTGTCTAGATTTACGTGAATCACGTTTACTAACTTTTGAAGCCATAAATAATCACTCCCTTCCTACTAATTTGCTAACTTACCTTCTTTTCTTCTAATATGTTCATTTTCATATTTAATACCTTTACCTTTATAAGGCTCAGGTTTTCTCCATGCTCTTATTTTTGCAGCATAGTTACCTACTAATTGTTTATTAATACCTTTAACAATTATAGTTGTATTTTCTGGACATTCTGTTGTTATTCCATCTGGATCTATCATAATAACCGGATGAGAAAAACCTAAACTAAGTTCTAATTTAGAACCTTGTTTCTTTGCACGATATCCAACACCATTAATTAACAATTTTTTTTCATAACCATTCGTAACACCTTCAACCATATTTGCAATTAAGCTTCTAGTTAAACCGTGTAATGATCTAGATGTTTTAGTGTCATCAGGTCTTCCAACTATAATGTTACCGTCCTCTTCTTTGATAGTAAGTGTGTTATTGAATGTATCAGTTAACTCACCCATTTTACCTTTTACTACTAAAGTATTTCCTTCTTTAATAGTAACAGTTACACCATCAAGAATTTTAACAGGCATTTTTCCTATTCTAGACATTGTATACCTCCTACTAAATCTTTGTTACCAAACGTAACAAATTACTTCTCCACCAACGCCTAATTCTCTAGCTTTTCTATCTACTAGTAAACCAGAAGATGTAGAAATAACTGCGATTCCTAATCCACCTAAAACTTTAGGTACTTCGTCTTTTTTTGCATAAATTCTTAATCCTGGCTTTGAAATTCTTTTTAAACCAGAAATTACTTTTTTATCATTTGCATATTTTAAAGTTAAACGCAATACACCTTGAAATTCATCTTCGATAAAATCTACATTACTTACAAAACCTTCATCTAAAAGTATTTTTGCAAGATTTTTTTTCATTTTTGAAGATGGAATATCAACTGTTTCGTGATTAACTGCATTTGAATTTCTAATACGTGTTAACATATCTGCTATTGGATCTGTTGTCATACTCATTAGAAAATACCTCCTCTCAAACCGTTGTCTACCAACTTGCTTTTCTTACACCAGGAATTTGACCTTTATGAGCTAATTCTCTAAAACAAATACGACATACGCCGAATTTTTTTAAATAGCCGTGCGGTCTTCCACATATTGAACATCTATTATATTCTCTAGTTGAGTACTTTTGTTTTCTTTGTTGCTTAATTTTTAAAGACTTTTTAGCCACAACTACACCTCCTATTTAGCGAATGGCATTCCGAATAAACTTAATAATTTTTTTGCCTCTTCATCACTTTTTGCAGAAGTTACAATTGTAATATTCATGCCTCTGATAGCTTCAACATCATCATAAGTAATTTCAGGAAATAACAATTGCTCTTTTAATCCTAAAGAATAGTTTCCTCTACCGTCAAAAGCATTTGCTTTTACACCTTTAAAGTCTCTTACTCTTGGTAACGCAATTGTTATAAGTTTATCAAGGAACTCATACATTTTTTCGTTTCTTAATGTAACTTTAGCACCAATTTGCATACCTTCTCTTAATTTGAAGTTTGCAATTGATTTTTTTGCTTCCATTACAACTGGCTCTTGACCAGTTATTTTTCTAATTTCTTCAACTGCATTTTTTATAACGTTTTTATTTTCTTTTGCTTCTCCTAAACCCATGTTTAAAACAATTTTTTCAATTTTAGGAATCTGCATTACATTTTCATATTTGAATTCTTCAATTAACTGTGCTTTAATTTCAGAATTAAATTTTTCTTTAAATCTTGCCATAATTAATTACCTCCTTTCAATTAGTAATTAATCTAATACTTCGCCTGATTTTACTGAAACTCTTACTTTAGTTCCATCTTCTAATATATCATGCTTTACTCTTGTTCCTGACTTGCTCTTAGGATCATAAAGCATAACGTTAGAAACGTTAATCGAAGCTTCCTGGTGAACTCGTCCACCTTGCTGCATTTGTCTCGATGGTTTAACATGCTTTGTAATCATGTTTACACCTTCAACAATAACTCTATTCTTTTTTGGGAAAGATTGTAAAACTTTACCTTTTTTACCTTTATCAGCCCCAGAAATTACTACAACCATATCATCTTTCTTAACGTGCATTTATTTCACCTCCTGCTATAATACTTCAGGTGCTAAAGAAACAATTTTCATAAATTTATTATCTCTTAACTCTCTTGCAACAGGTCCAAATATTCTTGTTCCCACAGGAGCGTTATTGTCATCAATGATTACTGCAGCGTTATCATCAAACTTTAAATAAATTCCATCATTTCTTTTAATTCCATATACAGATCTTACAACAACAGCTTTTACAACATCACCTTTGCTAACAACTCCGCCTGGTGTTGCTTTTTTTACAGAAGCTACTATTATATCACCAATATTTGCGTATCTTCTTCTAGATCCGCCTAAAACCTTTATAGTTTTAATTATTTTAGCACCAGAGTTATCAGCAACTTTTAAACTAGTTTCCTGTTGTATCATAATACTGACCTCCTATTTAACACTTTACTTATTTAATAATTTCAGCAAGTCTCCATCTTTTTGTTTTACTCAATGGTCTTGTTTCAATAATTTTTACTTTATCACCAATTGTAGCTTCATTGTTTTCATCATGAGCTTTAAACTTATTGTGTTTCTTAACACGTTTACCATATAGGTAATGTTTTTGAGTTCTCTCAATTTTAACAACAATTGTTTTATCCATTTTATCGCTTACTACCATACCGATTCTTTCTTTACGGTTATTTCTTTCCATGAACTAAACCTCCTTTACGCACTTAATTCGCGTTCTCTTAAGATTGTCTTAGCTCTTGCTATATCTATTTTAACAGCTTTTATAACCATAGGATTTTCTAATTGCCCAGTAGCTAACTGAAATCTTAAGTTAAATAATTCATTTTTAAATTCATCAATTTTGTGATTTAATTCTTCAGTAGTAAATTCTCTTAACTTACTTGCTTTCATTAACACCACCGCCTTCTTGCTCTTTTCTTGTAACAAACTTAGTTTTAATAGGTAATTTCGCAGCAGCTAATCTAAAAGCTTTACGAGCATCCTCTTCAGGAACTCCACCTAATTCAAACATTATTCTATCTGGTTTAACTACAGCCACCCAATATTCAGGTGCACCTTTTCCTGCTCCCATTCGTGTTTCTGCAGGTCTTGCAGTAACTGGTTTATCAGGAAAAATATTTATCCATAATTTACCTTGTCTTTTCAAACTATTTCTAATTGCAACCCTCGCAGATTCAATTTGATTTGCAGTTATCCAATGTGGAGCTTGTGCAACTAATGCAAACTCGCCTCTTGTAATAATATTACCACGAGTAGCTCTACCCTTCATTCTGCCTCTATGAACTCTACGACGCTTAACCCTTTTTGGTTGTAACATCTTGGATTGCCTCCCTTCGATTATTTATTTTCGTAATCTTTTCTGATTAGTTTTTTACCCTCACCAGGTTGTGCTAAAACTTCACCTTTATTGACCCAAACTTTTACGCCAATAATACCGTAAGTTGTATTTGCTTCAGCAAAACCATAATCAATATTTGCTCTTAATGTAGATAATGGTACATTTCCTTCAGTATATTGCTCAACTCTAGCCATTTCAGCTCCGTTAAGTCTTCCAGAAACCATTACTTTAAAACCTTTAGCTCCAAATCTCATAGCTCTTCCCATAGATTTTTTCATAGCTCTTCTAAAAGATACTCTTCTTTCTATAGAAGAAGCAATTTCTTCAGCAACTAATTGAGCGTCTGTGCTAACGTTTTTAACTTCAGAAATATCAACCTTAACAGTTCTTCCAGTTAATTTTTCTAAATCTGATTTCAATGCTTTAATACTTGCTCCGCCTTTACCAACAATAATTCCTGGCTTAGCAGCAAATATATTTACGCTTACTTGTTTAGAAGTAGCTCTATCAATATACATTCTTGTAATTCCAGCAATGTACATTTTATTTTTAATGAATTTTCTGATTTCAAAATCTTCTTTGATTAATTCAGGTACTTCTTTTCCTTCCGCATACCATCTAGAGTCCCAGTCTTTAATAACTCCAACTCTAAAGCCATGAGGATTAACCTTTTGCCCCATTAATTTACCTCCTTCTTTTTATTAATTTCTTTCTTTTACAACAACACCTAAATGGCTTGTTCTTTTTAATATAGGCTTAGCACGTCCCATAGCTCCAGCTCTGAATCTCTTCATTGTTGGTCCTTGGTTTGCATATACCTCTGAAACATATAAGTTTTCTAACTCCATATGATTGTTATTTTCAGCATTAGCGGCAGCAGAATTTAATACTTTTAAAAGTAATTTCGCGCCTTTTCTAGTTGTAAATCTCAAAATGATTTGAGCTTCTTCTACGCTTTTACCTCTAATTAAATCATTAATAGGCTTCATTTTCTTAGCAGAAGTTCTTACATTTTTCGCAATTGCTCTAGCTTCCATTATTACCTCCTCTCAAAAGAAAGATTACTCTCCTGAGCTAACTTCATCACTAAGATCATCCCATACAACAGATGATGCTGCGCTTGATCCGCCCGATGTAGTTGCTTTTCCTTTAACTCCATGTTGTCTGAATGTTCTTGTTTTAGCGAACTCTCCAAGTTTATGTCCAATCATGTCTTCTGTAACAAATACAGGGATATGTTTTCTACCATTGTGAACACCAATTGTATGTCCAACTAATTGTGGATATATCATTGATGATCTAGACCAAGTTCTAAAAGGTCTTTTTTTACCTGATTTATTCATTTGCTCAATTTTCTTTAAGATACTTGGGTGTATATAAGGTTTCTTTGGCATCTCCGACCTCCTTTCAGATTATTTCTTTCTTCCCTTAACAATAAATTTATCTGATTGTTTACGTTTCTTTCTAGTTTTGAAGCCCATTGCTTTTTGGCCCCAAGGAGATACTGGCGATGGTCTACCAATTGGAGCACGACCTTCTCCACCACCGTGTGGGTGATCGTTTGGATTCATTACAGAACCTCTAACGTGTGGTCTTCTTCCTAAGTGACGCTTTCTTCCAGCTTTTCCTATTACTACGTTGTTATGCTCATCATTTCCAACACGTCCGATAGTAGCACGACATGCAGCTAATATCTTACGAACCTCTCCTGATGGTAATTTAATAATAACGTATTTTTTATCTTTACCAAGTAATACAGCTTCGTTTCCAGCTGATCTTACTAATTGTCCACCTTTGCCAGGTTTCATTTCGATATTGTGAATTGTAGTTCCATCTGGAATATTTCTTAATTCCATTGCGTTTCCAACTTCAATATCAACTTTCTCTCCAGACATTATTTTATCTCCAGCAAATAATTTCTTTGGACATAAGATATATCTTTTTTCACCATCCGCATAGTGAATAAGTGCAATGTTTGCTGATCTGTTTGGATCATACTCAACTGCAGCTACAGTTCCAACTACACCATCTTTATTTCTTTTAAAGTCAATAATTCTATATTTCTTCTTCGCTCCTCCGCCTCTGTGACGAACAGTAATCTTACCTTGATTATTTCTTCCTGAAAACTTATTCATAGCTACAACTAATGATTTTTCAGGTCTTTTATCCGAAACTTTTTCATTTTTGTTTACTGTCATAAAACGACGGCCAGCTGAAGTAGGTCTAAAACTTTTTATTGCCATTATATTTACCTCCTCTTCCGTTTATTAAGCCATTCCTTCGAAAAGCTCGATTTTACTTCCTGGAGCTAATGTAACTATAGCTTTTTTCCAGTCAGGTCTTTTACCTTCATTTTTACCCATTCTCTTAACTTTACCTTTTACAATTAAAGTGTTAACACTAACAACTTCAACTTTGAAAATTTCTTCGATTGCTTTTTTTACTTCTGTTTTGTTTACATCTTTTTTTACTTTGAAAGTATACTTGTTTTCTTCCATGTTAGCCATACTTGCCTCAGTAACAATTGGTTTAATGATAATATCATATGATGTTTTCATTAAGCGTACACCTCCTCAAGTTTGTCAATTGCGCCTTTAGTAATCACTACTTCGTCATGATTTAATAAATCATAAACATTTAACATTCCTACGTAAGTAACTTTTACCTTTGGAATATTATTAGCAGATAACATTACATTATCATTCTTGTCTGCTAATACAATTAATGTTTTAGTAATATTTTTTACTGTATTCTTTTCAGATACATTAGCTAATACATTAACCATATCTTTTGTTTTAGGTGCATCTAAGTTAAGTTCGTTTAATACGATAAATTCGTTATCTCTTACTTTTCCACTTAATGCTGATTTCATTCCTAAAACTTTTACTTTTCTTGGTAACTTGTAACTATAATCTCTTGGCTTTGGCGCAAATATTACACCACCACCTCTGTTAATTGGTGATTTTAAAGAACCTTGTCTAGCTCTACCCGTTCCTTTTTGTCTAAAAGGCTTTGAAGTAGTACCAGTAACTTCAGCTCTAGTTTGTGCAGATTGAGTACCTTGTCTTTGGTTAGCTAAGTAATTTTTAACAACCTCATGAAGCACACTCATATTTGGCTCAATACCGAAAATATTTTCATTTAATTCTATACTGTCAACTGTTTCTCCTGAAACATTTAAAATATCTAATTTAGGCATTTTTGACCTCCTTCCTATTTAGATTCTTTTGATACTGTAATGCTTACTAATCCTTTTTTAGGACCAGGTACAGCACCTTTAAGTAAAAGTAAGTTTCTTTCAACATCAACTTTTACTACTTCTAAATTTTTAACCGTAACTTGCTCGTGTCCCATTCTACCAGCCATTTTCATACCTTTAATAACTCTTCCTGGATATGAAGCTTGACCAATTGAACCTGGTCGTCTATGGTAATGCGAACCGTGTGTTTCAGGTCCTCTTGACTGATTCCATCTCTTAATTGGACCAGCAGTTCCTTTACCTTTTGATGTACCAGTTACATTAACTTTTAACGCATTGTCTAAAACATCAACTTTAATAACTTGTCCTAATGAGAATTCATTAATATTCTCAACCTTGAACTCAACAAGATGTTTTTTTACACTTACGTCAGCTTTTGCAAAGTGACCTTTTCTTGGTTTAGTAGCTCTATGCTCTTTCATATCGCCAAAACCAACTTGGATAGCATCGTATCCATCTGTTGCAACAGTTTTGATTTGAACAACGTATATTGGTCCAGCTTCAACAACTGTAGTAGGGATAACTCTTCCATCTTCATTGAAAACTTGAGTCATACCAATTTTTCTTCCTAGAATGCTTTTCATTTAGCACCTCCTAATAATTTTGCATTGGATTACATTGTGTAATCTTACTAAAATCCTTAGGCTTATTTAATAAACCATGTTTTTAGTATTTCCTATAATTTGATTTCTATATCTACTCCAGCTGGTAAATTCAATCTCATTAATGAATCTACAGTCTTTTGAGTAGGATTAGTAATATCAATCAATCTTTTGTGTGTTCTTCTTTCGAATTGCTCTCTAGAAGTTTTGTTAATGTGTGTCGATCTTAGAATTGTAATTATTTCTTTTTTTGTTGGTAATGGAATCGGTCCAGCTACCTCAGCTCCAGTTTGAGTAACAGATTCAACTATTCTTGAAGCAGAATTGTCTAATAACTGATGATCAAAAGCTTTTAATTTAATTCTAATTTTTTGTCCTTTACTTGCCATTTTTTTCCCTCCTTTTCAAATCGTAATTTAAACACGCCTACGATTCAAATTCAGCACACAGTGCCTGGTGTTCAATTATTGTGCTAAACCTACGCCCGTTTCTAGAACGGACAATTCTCGGTAGAAACACCAAGAAACTCTAGTTTCTTGCAACCTCCTACCTCATCGCATAAAGCAGTGGAACACATACTTGAATATTATACTTCATATTTTATTAAATTGCAATAGTTTTTTTATTATTTTTTTTCACTTTTAAAACCAAAAAAGAAAGTCCTCATAAGGAACTTCCTTTTTAGTTAAAAATTCACATCTAACTACGATACTCTGCATTTATTTTTACATAATCATATGTTAAATCACATCCCCATGATTTTGCATAAAATCTTCCATCATTCATATTAACTTTAATTTCAATTTCTGAATCCGATAGTACTTTTGAAGCTACTTCCTCATTAAATATTAAAGGCTCACCATTTTTCATTAACTCTATTTCTCCAAAACTACTTTTAAAGATTAAATCAACTTTATCCGGATTCATTGAAGCTCCGGAAGCACCAAGAGAACTTAATACCCTTCCCCAGTTCGCATCCTCTCCAAAAAAAGCAGATTTCACAAGGCTTGAAGTAATTATTGATTTCGCGAGAATCTTTGCATCTTTTAAACTATTTGCATTAATTAAATCAACCTTTAATAGTTTAGTTGCACCCTCACCATCTCTAGCTATTTCAATCGCTAAAAATTCTGTTAATTCATATAATGCATTTAAAAATTTATTATAATCATCATTTTTTTTATCAATTGAAGTATGATTTGCCTTTTTATTACTTAAAAGTAAAACCATATCATTTGTTGAAGTATCACCATCTACAGATATCATATTGTAAGTTTTATCGACTACTTCTGAAAGCGCTTCTTGCATCAACTCTTTTGAAATATTAACATTACTAGTCATAAAACCTAACATAGTTGCCATATTAGGATGTATCATTCCCGACCCTTTTGCCATACCATTTATAATAATTTCTTCTCCTTCAATAAAAAAAGAAACACTTCCTTTTTTTTCAAAAGTATCAGTAGTCATTATTCCTTTAGGAATTTTATTTAAATTTTTTTCAGATAGAGTATTCTCAAGTTTTGCAATTCCACTTTCAATTTTATCCATAGGTAATTTTACCCCAATTACTCCTGTAGAAGAAACAAGTACAGAATCTGGATTAATTTTTAATTTCTCTGAAATTAATTTGCACATCCTAACTCCATCTTCCATTCCTTGATTTCCTGTTGCTGCATTTGCATTACCGGAATTAACAATAATAGCTTGTATAGGATTTTTAATTTTCTCTCTACTTATAATAACTGGAGCTGCTACTGTTTTATTTGTTGTAAATGCACCTGCAGCGATACATGGTACTTCCGAATAAATGACTGCAAGATCTAATTTTTTATATTTTATTCCCGAATGAATACTATTTCCTATAAACCCCTTTATTGTTTTTAAATAATTATTAATCATAATTTCCTCTCCTTAAATATAATATAAATCAAAATCAATTGCCTTTTTCTCATCAAGTCCATACATAATGTTCATATTTTGAATTGCCTGTGAAGCAGCGCCTTTCATCAAATTATCAATTGCAGAATAAATAATCAAAGTTTTTGAAAGCTTATCATAAGAATAAGAAATAAAAACTTTATTAGAACGATTTACATCCTTTGTAGAAGGAATGTGTTTTGTTATTTCAATGAAATATTCATTTTCATAACATTCATAAAAAGCCTTTTCTATTTCTTTAATTGTAACCCCTTCTTTTAAGTTAATATATATTGTTGAATATATCCCTCTACTTGAAGGAACGATATGAGGACTAAAAAGAAAATCAATTTTGTTTCCCGTTAATTGTCGTAAAATTTCAGCAACTTCCGGACTATGTCGATGGATTCCAGTTTTATATGCATAAGTATTATCCTGAATTTCAGTAAAAAGATAATTTACAGCTGCTTTTCTTCCCCCGCCACTTACTCCTGTTTTTGAATCAATAATTATTTTCCCTTTTAAAAAATTATTTTTCAAAATTGGATACAAAGGCAAAATCATTGATGTAGGAAAACATCCAGGATTTGCAACATAATTTGATAATGAAATTTCATCTCTAAAAATTTCTGGCAATCCATAAACAAAATCTTTAATCATATCTTTTGAAGTATGTTTAAATCCGTACCACTTTTCGTATATTTTTACATTTTGTATTCTATAATCACCTGATAAATCAATAATTTTTATTTTTTTTGAATATCTTCGTATTTTTTCAACATATTTCATACTTATGCCATGTGGCAAAGCTAAAAATATTAAATCTACAAACTCAAGTTTTTTCATTGATTCTTCTTCATTTATAAGCATATTATCAATTTGTCCTGAAAACTTTGGATAAATCTCTGAAAATAGTTTTCCTGAAAATCTATTTGAACTCATAAACACAATATCAACATCTGGATGTTTTTTTAATAATGCTATTAATTGCATTCCACCATATCCAGTAGCACCATAAATACCAACTTTCATATAATCACTCCTTAATAATTTGTATAATTATACACATAAATTACTATTAATGCAACTTATTTAGAAATATATTGCATATTAATACAACGTGATGTATAATTATCGACAATTATTATAAATGGAGATGATTATATGTATAGAAAAAAAGAAATGGTTAACAATTTAATTGAAGCATTACCGTATATTGAAAGATTTAGAAATAAAATTTTTGTTATTAAATATGGTGGTAGTATTATTGGAAATACCCCAAATAAACTTGCTTTTATTGAAGATATATCACTATTAACACATTTAGGGATGAAAATAATTATAGTACACGGAGGTGGTAAACATATTAATAAGCATCTTTTAGAAAAAGGAATTAAATCAAATTTTCACAAAGGTTATCGTATTACAGATTCAAATACAATAAATGAAGTTGAAATGGTTCTTTCTGGGCATCTTAATAAAGATATTACTTTACTTCTTAATAATTCTGGAACAAAAGCAGTAGGTATCAACGGAAAAGATGCTGGGCTTATAAAAAGTGAAAAGAAAATTATCGATAAGGAAGTCGATATAGGTCATGTTGGCGAAATTGTAAATATTAACACTGAGTTTCTAGATTTATTATTAGATAAAAACTATATCCCAGTTATTTCTCCAATCGGATATGATAAGGAAGGTAATACTTATAATATTAACGCTGATGATGTTGCAAGCGAAATTGCAAATAGTATGAAAGCTGAAAAATTATTTCTAATAAGTGACATTAACGGTATATACACCAATTTAAATGATAATTCAACATTTATTAGCAGACTAAATATAAATGAATCTAAAAAATTAATTTCAGATGGATTAATCAACGGCGGCATGATTCCAAAAATAAATTCTTGCATTAACTCCATTGAAAATGGCGTAAAAAGCGTTCATATTATTAACGGTGAATTAACACATAGTATTTTACTTGAAGTTTTTACTGATCAAGGAATCGGTACAATGATAGAGGAGTGATAAAATGAGCTTAATGAAAACATATAAAAGATATAATTTAAATTTTGTAGAAGGAAATGGAGTTTTCCTTATTGAAAAAAATGGTGAGAAGTATCTAGACTTTGTAGCCGGTGTTGCCGTAAACGCTTTAGGTCATTCAAATTCAGAACTTGTAAATGTAATTAAGAATCAAGCTTCAAAATTAATTCACATTTCAAATTTATATTATGATGATAACCAATTATCATTAGCCAATAAACTTGTTAATCTTTCTGGCTTTTCATCTGTATTTTTTACAAATAGCGGAACAGAATCTATTGAAGGAGCATTAAAAATTGCAAAGAAATATGGAAAAAATAAAGGAAAAGATAAAATTATATATATGAATCAATCATTTCATGGAAGAACTCTTGGTGCTCTTTCAGTAACAGGGCAAGTTAAATATCAAAAGGATTTTACTCCTTTAATTGATGCTGTAATTCCAGTTAATTTCAACGATATTGAAGATTTACAAAATAAAATGAATAATGAAATATCAGCTGTTATTGTTGAACCTATTCAAGGTGAAGGTGGAATAAACGAAATTAGTAATGAGTTTCTAAATGAAATACGCTCATTATGTGATTTTTATGATTCTCTTTTAATTTTTGATGAGGTTCAAGCAGGTGTTGGAAGAACAGGAAAATTTTTCGCTTTTGAAAATTATAATATCAAACCTGATATAATTGCCATGGCAAAAGGTCTTGGCGGTGGTGTTCCAATAGGAGCATTAATCGCAAATAAAAAAGCAGATATTCTAACATATTCCGATCACGGATGCACTTTTGGTGGAAATCCCCTTGTAACGGCTGTTGGTAACAAAGTAGTAGATATAGTTAGCGATAAAGATTTTTTAAATCAAGTAACTATAAAAGGCAATTATTTAATAAAACAATTAAATAATTTAATGATAGAATTTGATTTCATAAAAAAAATTAAAGGAAAAGGTTTAATGATTGGTGTTGAAATAGATACAGATAAAATTGATATAAAGGATATTATTGAAACTGCAATTACAAACAAACTTTTAATAATTGGAGCTGGCTCTAATACAATTCGCCTTGTGCCTCCGCTAAATGTAACCATTAAAGAAATAGATTTATTTATTAAATTATTTGAAAAAACATTAAAATCTTGTTCTTAAATAAAAAACTATCGTATGGCAATTATTGCTATACGATAGTTTAAAATTTTATTATTCAATAATAGAAATAATAGATCCAGCGCCTACTGTTCTTCCGCCTTCACGAATTGAGAACTTTACGTTTTCTTCAATTGCGATTGGTCCTATTAATTGGATTTCCATTTCTACGTTATCTCCAGGCATACACATTTCTACGCCTTCTGGTAAGTTTACTTCACCAGTGATATCTGTTGTTCTGAAATAGAATTGTGGTCTGTATCCGTCAAAGAATGGTGTATGTCTTCCGCCCTCTTCTTTTTTAAGTACGTATACTTGTGCCATAAATTTTGTATGTGGGTGAATTGATCCAATTTTAGCTAATACTTGGCCTCTTTGGATTTCTTCTCTTTTGATTCCTCTTAATAATAATCCTACGTTGTCTCCTGCTCTTCCTTCATCCAATAATTTCTTGAACATTTCAACGCCTGTTACTACTAACTGTCTTGTTTCAGGGTGTAATCCTACAAGCTCTACTGTATCTTGTACTTTTACTATTCCTCTTTCGATTCTTCCTGTAGCTACTGTTCCTCTTCCTTTGATTGAGAATACATCCTCTACTGGTAATAAGAAATCTTTATCTGTTTCTCTTAATGGCTCTGGAATATATGAGTCTAATGTAGCTGCTAATTCCATTACTCCGTCGCCCCATTCACTTGATGGATCTTCTAATGCTAATAATGCTGATCCTCTAATGATTGGTGTTTCTTCTGAGTCGAATCCGTACTCTTCTAATAATTCTTGTACTTCCATTTCAACTAATTCTAATAATTCTTCGTCGTCTACCATATCACATTTGTTTAAGAATATGATTAATGCTGGAACGCCTACTTGTCTTGCTAACAAGATATGCTCTCTTGTTTGTGGCATAGGACCATCTGCTGCTGATACTACTAAGATTGCTCCGTCCATTTGTGCTGCTCCTGTGATCATGTTTTTAACGTAATCAGCATGGCCTGGGCAGTCTACGTGTGCGTAGTGTCTGTTTTCTGTTTCATATTCTACGTGAGCAGATGAAATTGTGATTCCTCTTTCTCTTTCTTCTGGTGCTTTATCGATATTTTCAAAATCAATTTTTTCACCTAATCCAGTTCTTACGTTTAATACCTTTGTTATTGCAGCTGTTAATGTAGTTTTACCGTGATCTACGTGTCCAATTGTTCCTACATTTACATGTGGTTTATTTCTTTGAAATGTTTCCTTAGCCATTTTAATTCCTCCTCTATATTTCTTAATTAACTTCCAATACTTTATCAGCAATTGAATTAGGCACTTTTTCGAAGTGACTAAATTGCATTACGTAATTTCCTCTACCTTGTGATTTAGATCTTAAGTCAGTTGCATATCCAAACATCTCAGATAATGGCACTTGAGCTCTAATGATTTGTGCACCATGAGCAGCTTCCATACCTTCAACTTTTCCTCTTCTTGAACTAATATCACCCATAACATCACCCATATATTCTTCAGGTACTGTTACTTCAACTGCCATAAATGGCTCTAAAAGCACTGGATTACCAGCTCTCATAGCTTTTTTAAATGCTGCAGCTGCAGCTAATTTAAATGCCATTTCCGAAGAGTCAACATCATGAGACGAACCATCATATAATTCGAATTCAACGTCTACAACTTCGTATCCACCTAATACACCACATGACATTGAAGTGTGTAACGCTTGATCAACAACACCAATGTATTCTCTAGGTACAGTACCACCTTTAACAGAATCAGTGAATTTATATCCTCCACCAGCTTCCATAGGCTTAACATTAATTTTAATATGTCCATATTGTCCACGTCCACCTGATTGTTTTTGATGTTTATGATCAATACTAACAGGTTGTTCAATAGTTTCTTTATATGAAACTTGTGGTTTACCAATATTTGCTTCTATTTTAAACTCTCTAAGTAATCTGTCAACAATTATCTCTAAATGTAACTCGCCCATTCCAGCGATTATTACTTGTCCTGTTTCTTTATCTGTATATGCTTTAAAAGTTGGATCTTCTTGAGCAAGTTTTGCTAATGCAACACTCATTTTCTCTTGTCCAGCTCTAGTTTTAGGTTCAATTGCAACCTTAATAACTGGCTCTGGGAATTCCATTTTTTCTAAAACAATAACATCATTCATATCACATAAAGTATGACCAGTAGTAGTATACTTTAATCCAATTGCAGCTGCAATATCTCCAGAGTAAACTGTTTCAATTTCTTCTCTTTTGTTTGCATGCATTTGAAGAATACGTCCGATACGTTCTTTTTTCTTTTCATTTGAGTTATAAACATATGAACCTGAATCTAATTGTCCAGAATAAACTCTAAAGAATGCTAATTTACCTACATATGGGTCAGTCATGATTTTAAAAGCTAAAGCAGCAAATGAATCTTCATCAGAAGCTTTTTTGAAAATTTCATTACCTTCAACATCTACACCTTTAATAGGCTTAACATCTAAAGGAGATGGCATATAATCAATTACAGCATCTAACATTAACTGAACACCTTTATTTTTATAAGCTGATCCACAAATAACAGGAACAATATCATTTGCTATAGTAGCAATTCTAATTCCATTTTTAATTTCTGCTTCAGTAAATTCTTCACCTTCTAAGTATTTTTCCATAAGTTCATCATCAGTTTCAGCAACTGCTTCAATTAACTTAAGTCTATACTCTTCAGATACTTCTTTATAATCATCAGGAATCTCACGCATTTCCATTTCTGTTCCTAATTCATCTGTATAATAAATTGCTTTCATAATAACTAAATCAATTATAGCTTCAAATGTATCTTCAGCACCAATTGGTATTTGAAGTGGAACAGGATTAGCTTGTAATCTCTCAGTTATCATATTTACTACTCTAAAATAATCTGCACCAACAACGTCCATTTTATTAACAAATGCCATTCTTGGAACTTCATATTTATTAGCTTGTCTCCAAACAGTTTCTGACTGAGGCTCAACTCCACCTTTTGCACAGAAAACTGCAACAGATCCATCTAATACTTTTAATGATCTTTCCACCTCAACAGTAAAGTCAACGTGTCCAGGTGTATCAATAATATTAACTCTATTATCATTCCACACACAAGTAGTAGCTGCCGAAGTAATTGTAATACCTCTTTCTTGCTCTTGCTCCATCCAGTCCATTTGTGAAGCTCCATCATGAGTTTCACCAATTTTATGACTCTTACCACTATAATATAAAACTCTTTCTGTAGTAGTAGTTTTACCGGCGTCAATGTGAGCCATTATACCGATATTTCTTGTTTTCTCTAAAGAATAGGCTCTAGCCATAATCTCCTCCTTCAAAATTTGTTCATATTACCAACGGTAATGAGCAAATGCTTTGTTAGCTTCTGCCATTCTGTGAACATCTTCTTTTTTCTTAACTGAAGCTCCAGTGTTGTTTGCTGCGTCCATTAACTCATTAGCTAATTTATCAGTAACTGTTCTTTCGCCTCTTTCTCTCATATATCTTACTAACCATCTTAAGCCTAAAGTTTGTCTACGTGCTCCTCTAACTTCCATTGGCACTTGGTAATTTGTTCCACCAACTCTTCTAGCTTTAACTTCTAAAACTGGCATAATATTCTCTAACGCTTTTTCAAATACGTCTAAAGCAGATTCACCTGTTTTTTCTTCAATTTTCTCGAACGCTCCATAAACAATTTTTTGAGCTGTTCCTTTTCTACCATCTAACATAACGTTATTAATAAGTTTAGTTACTCTAATATTGTTATATTTTGGCTCCAATAATGGCTGTCTTTTTTTAATATTTCCTTTTCTAGACACTTTCTTCCCTCCTTAAAAATAAATTAATCTCAACGGTACTCGACAGTTTCCTGTCGCAAGCAGCAATCTAATTTATTCAATATGCCCCATCAAACGATGAGGCATCTAATTTAAATGATTATTAAGCTTTTTTTGTTCCGTACTTAGATCTTCCTTGTTTTCTTTCTTCAACACCTGCAGTATCCAAGACACCTCTAATTACATGATATCTAACACCTGGTAAATCTTTTACTCTACCACCACGAATTAAAACTATACTATGTTCCTGTAAGTTATGACCTTCTCCCGGAATATAAGCAGTAACTTCTAATCCATTTGTTAATCTAACTCTTGCAACTTTTCTTAAAGCTGAGTTAGGTTTTTTTGGAGTAATAGTCTTAACAGCAGTACAAACACCTCTTTTTTGTGGTGATGATACTGTAGAATAAGTATTTCTTACCGAGTTGTGCTTTCTGTGTAAAGCAGCTGAAGTAGATTTTTTTGAAGAACTTTTTCTTCCTTTTCTTACTAACTGGTTTATAGTTGGCATATGACACCTCCTTCTTTTTTTATTTTTTTATAACAACTGCAATTGCAGTACTTATATCAATTTTGCAAATTTCACCTAGTTCTTCCTTTGTTGAAATTTCAACGATTTCAATAGCTTTTTCTTTAGCCATTTCAATAGGAATTCTAGTAATAAAACTATCTGCATCTTTTGCGACAAACATAATAAGTACGTTATCATGTTTTAATTCAAACAATGATTGTTTTAATCCAACCTTGTAATTAGTTTTATCATCAAATAGAGAATAATCAAACAAAATATACCTCCTATTTAACGCACCACTATATAATAACACTCAAATAGCATGTCTGTCAATTACTTTATTCGTTAATATCGTTTTTGTTCTGAATTGCAATATCTTGGTATCTTTTCAATCCAGTTCCAGCAGGAATCAACTTTCCGATAATAACATTTTCTTTCAATCCTTCTAAATTATCAACAGCACCTTCCATTGCAGCACCAGTTAAAACTCGTGTTGTTTCTTGGAATGAAGCAGCAGATAAGAACGAATCAGTAGCTAATGAAGCTTTAGTGATACCCTGAATTATTCTTTCGCCTTCCATAGGCTCTTTTCCTTCTTCTATAAGTTTCTTATTAATTCTTTTGAATTTAGAAAAATAAATTTCTTCAGAAGGTAATAAATCAGAACCTCCGGCTACAGTAATTCTAATCTTATTAAGCATCTGCTTAATAATTATTTCAGTATGTTTATCTGCAATTTCAACACCCTGTAATCTATAAACTTTTTGAATTTCTTTAACAATATATTCTTGAACAGCTTTAACACCATTTATTACAAGTATTTCTTTAGGATCTGCAGCACCCTCAGTTAAATATTGACCTTTTTCAACATAGTCACCTTCACTTACTTTTAATTTAGCATTAAATGCCAATCTTGCAACTGAAGTGTTTCCTTCATCGTCAGTAATTAATACTTCTCTTTTATTACGTCTTGTTCGTAATATTACTTTACCTGACTGTTCTGCTATATTTGCCAAATACTTTGGAGTTCTAGCTTCAAATAATTGTTCAATTCTTGGTAAACCTTGTGTAATATCGCCTCCGGCAACACCACCCGTATGGAATGTTCTCATTGTTAACTGAGTACCTGGTTCACCGATTGATTGAGCAGCAATAATTCCAACAGCTTCACCAACATGTACAGTTTTACCAGTAGCCATATTAAGACCATAACATTTTGAACAAACACCTTTTTTAGCATTACATCCTAAAACTGATCTTACTTCAATTTCTTCATATCCAGCATTCACAACTTCCTTAGCTAATTCTTTTGTAAACATTTCGTCTTTTGAAATAATTAAATCTGTTGTTCCTGGATAATACATATCAGCTATAGGATATCTTCCGTAAATTCTTTCTTCTAAAAGTTCAATTACTTCATTACCTTCTCTAATTTCAGAAAGAAGAACTCCTGATTCTGCTCCACAGTCAAGCTCTCTTACAATTACATCCTGACTTACATCTACAAGTCTTCTAGTTAAGTATCCAGAATCGGCAGTTCTAAGAGCCGTATCAGCAAGACCTTTTCTAGCACCTGTAGTTGAAATGAAATACTCAAGTACTGAAAGACCCTCTCTAAAGTTCGATGTGATTGGAATCTCAACCGTTTTACCTACAGCATTCGCCATAAGTCCACGCATTCCAGCTAACTGACGTATCTGACTTCTTGAACCCCTTGCTCCTGAATCAGCCATGATATTAAGACTATTCATATAAGTTAAGTTATCCATAAGAGCATCAGTAACATCTTCAGTAGTTTGCGCCCATTGAGCAATTGTTTTTTCATATCTTTCACTATTAGATATAAGTCCACGTAAATATGCTTCTTGGTATCTATCTACTACTTTATGAGCCTCAGCTAATAGTTGAACTTTCTTTTCAGGTATTTTCATATCAGTTACTGAAATCGAAATTGCAGTTTTTGTAGAATATTTAAATCCTGTGTTTTTAATATAATCAAGTACTTGTGCTGTAATAATATTTCTATGAATTTTGAAACATCTAGCAACAATATCTGCTAATTGTTTCTTACCAGCTAAGAAATCAATTTCAAGTGAATAAGGATCTTTTTCTCTATCAACATATCCCAAATCTTGTGGAATACCTTCATTAAAGATAAATCTACCTACAGTACTTTCAACCAATTTACTCTTTCCAGTAACTTCAGAGTACATTCTAACTTTAATAACAGAATGTAATTTAACATAATCATTTTGATATGCCATATACATTTCATTAAAATCTTTAAATATTTTATTTGTAACATAACCTTCATCTTCTCTTCTAAGAAGAGTTAAATAGTAAGCTCCTAATATCATATCCTGAGATGGCAATGTAATTGGTTCCCCATCTTTTGGAGCTAAAATATTATTAACTGATAACATTAAGAATCTTGATTCAGCTTGTGCTTCAACAGATAATGGTAAATGAACAGCCATTTGATCGCCGTCAAAATCGGCATTATATGGAGGACATACTAATGGATGTAATCTAATAGCTTTTCCTTCAATAAGTACTGGTTCAAATGCTTGTATTCCAAGTCTATGAAGAGTAGGCGCACGGTTTAAAAGAACCGGATGATTTTTAATTACATGCTCAACTACTGGCCAAACTTCAGGTTTCATTTTTTCAATTATTCTTTTTGCACTTTTAATATTGTGAACTATTCCATCAGCTACAAGCTTTCTCATAACAAATGGTTTAAATAATTCAAGTGCCATTGTTTTAGGAAGTCCACACTGATAGAATTTTAAAGTAGGTCCAACAACAATTACCGAACGTCCTGAATAGTCAACACGTTTTCCAAGTAAGTTTTGTCTAAATCTACCTTGCTTTCCTTTTAACATATCAGATAATGATTTTAAAGGTCTATTTCCAGAACCTGTAACAGGTCTTCCTCTTCTTCCATTATCAATCAGTGCATCAACAGATTCCTGTAACATTCTTTTTTCATTTCTAACAATAATTTCTGGAGCTCCTAATGAAGATAATCTTTTTAAACGATTATTTCTATTAATAACTCTTCTATATAAGTCATTTAAATCAGAAGTTGCAAAACGTCCACCATCTAATTGAACCATAGGTCTAATATCAGGAGGTATTACTGGTAGAACATCAAGTATAACCCATTCCGGTTTATTGCCTGATGCTAAAAGCGAACGAAGCAATTTTAACCTTCTTAATACTTTCTTTCTTTTTTGTCCTTTAACTTCGTCAACACTCGCAGTTAATTCTGTGATTTCAGCTTCTACATTTAATTTCTTTAAAATTTCTTTAATTGATTCAGCACCCATACCAGCTCTGAATTCATCGCCAAATTTTTCCTTAGCTTCTGAATATTCTCTTTCAGTCAATAACTGTTTATAAGTTAATGAAGTATCTCCTGAATCAAGCACAATATACGATGCAAAATAAAGTACTTTTTCTAAACTTCTTGGAGACATATCAAGTAATATTCCAAGTTTAGAAGGAATACCTTTGAAGAACCATATATGAGATACTGGCGCTGCCAACTCAATATGACCCATTCTTTCTCTTCTTACTTTTGATTTTGTAACTTCAACGCCACATTTCTCACAAACAACACCTTTATAACGTATTCTTTTGTATTTTCCACATGCGCATTGAAGATCTTTAGTTGGTCCAAATATTCTTTCACAAAACAATCCGTCATCTTCTGGCTTCAAAGTTCTATAATTAATTGTTTCTGGTTTTTTAACTTCTCCGTAAGACCAAGATCTGATATCCTCCGGTGAAGCAAGTCCAATTTTAATCTTGTCAAAATTTTTAAATTCCATCTAGGGCAACCTCTCCCTTCATATAATTACCGATTAATTTAATCAAATTTATTCTTCATCCTCTTCAACATCAATATCGATTTCAAAATCTATCATTTCACTGTTATTAATTTCATCAACATCAACATCATATTTAGCATTATCCAAATAAACTTCTTGCACTTCATCATCAATTTCATCATCAAGAATTTCTTCTTCTGGATGATCATTTATTAATTCAACTTTCAAACAAAGTGATTGGAATTCTTTAATTAATACTTTGAATGATTCAGGTATTCCAGGTTTAGGTATATTTTCACCTTTTACAATAGCTTCATAAGCTTTAACACGGCCAACCACATCATCAGATTTAATTGTTAATAATTCTTCCAATGTATGAGCAGCACCATATGCTTCTAAAGCCCAAACTTCCATTTCACCAAATCTTTGTCCACCGAATTGAGCTTTACCTCCAAGCGGCTGTTGAGTTACTAATGAATAAGGTCCTGTAGCTCTTGCATGTAATTTATTATCAACTAAATGGTGAAGTTTTAAAATATACATATAGCCAACAGTAACTCTATTATCAAATAGTTCTCCTGTACGTCCATCTCTTAATTGTAGCTTTCCATCTGTTGGAAGTCCACTTTCTTCTAATAAATCAATAATTTGGTTTTCTTTTGCACCATCAAACGCTTCAGTTGCAACTAACCAACCACGTTTATTTGCTACTAGTCCTAAATGCACCTCAAGTACCTGTCCAATATTCATACGTGATGGTACTCCTAGTGGATTAAGTAAAATTTCAAGAGGTCTTCCTTCTTCAGTAAATGGCATATCCTCTACAGGTAATACTCTAGAAATTACACCTTTATTACCATGACGCCCAGCAATTTTATCTCCAACTCTAATTTTTCTTTTTTTAGCAACATATACTCTTATTAAAGTATTAATTCCAGGTGCTAATTCATCTCCGTTTTCTCTATCAAAGACTTTAACATCTACAACAATACCATTTTGTCCATTAGAAACTTTAAGAGAATTATCTCTTACTTCTCTTGCTTTTTCTCCAAATATAGCACGTAATAATCTTTCTTCAGCAGTAAGTTCAGTCTCTCCTTTAGGAGTAACTTTACCAACAAGGAAATCTCCTGGGTTTACTTCTGCACCAATTCTGATTATTCCACGTTCATCTAAATCTTTCAACGCTTTATCACTTACATTTGGAATTTCTCTTGTAATTTCTTCAGAACCAAGTTTAGTATCTCTTGCCTCTATTTCATATTCTTCAATGTGAATTGAAGTTAATCTATCTCTTTTAACAATTTCTTCACTTATTAAAACAGCATCCTCAAAGTTATAACCTTCCCAAGTCATAAATCCAATCAAAATATTAGTTCCAATTGCAAGCTCACCATCATCAATTGAATAACTACTTGTCAATGAATGGTCCGCTTTAATTTTTTGTCCTTTTGAAACTACTGGTTTCTGATTTAATGTAGTTCCTTGATTTGAACGTCTAAATTTAACTAAATTATGAACTTCTTTTGAATTGTCGCTGTCTTTTCTTATTACAATTTTATCTGCTGAAACATATTCAACAACACCATCATTCTGAGCTAATTCAACCATACCCGAGTCATGTGCAACAATATATTCCGTACCAGTTCCAATTATCGGAGCTTGTGGTCTCATTAAAGGAACAGCTTGTCTCTGCATGTTAGCACCCATTAGCGCACGATTGGCATCATCATTCTCTAAGAAAGGTATTAACGCTGTCGAAACAGAAATCATTTGTTGCGGTGCAATTTCAACTAAATCAACTTCATTGATTCTAAATTCAGCTATATCAGATAATTTTCTTCCTACAACTTTATCGTTAACAAATTTATCATTTTCTACAGGTTCATTCGATGGTATTACAATACTTCCATCTTCAATATCAGCACTAATAAATTCAATATCATTTTTATCAATTATTCCTGTAGATTTATTATATTTCATATATGGTGTACTAATAAAACCATATTGATTCAATTTAGCAAATGTACTTAATGAACCGATAAGACCAATATTTGGTCCCTCTGGAGTTTCAATAGGACACATTCTACCATAATGAGAATAATGTATATCTCGAACCTCAAAACCTGCTCTTTCTCTTGATAATCCACCAGGTCCTAAAGCTGAAAGTCTTCTCTTATGTGTAAGCTCAGATAACGCATTTGTTTGATCCATAAACTGAGAAAGTTGAGAACTTCCAAAGAATTCATTTATAGCAGCAACAACCGGCTTAATATTAATAAGTTTATGTGGTGTAATTGCTTCCATATCTTTAATAGTCATTCTTTCACGGATAACTCTTTCCATTCTTGATAGACCAATTCTAAACTGATTTTGTAAAAGTTCGCCAACAGCACGTATTCTACGATTTCCTAAATGATCAATATCATCAGTTTTACCGATTCCATGATTTAAATTAAAACCATAACTTACAGACGCAAAAATATCAGCCAAAATTAAGTTTTTCGGAATCAATTCTCTATATCTAGCTTTTATCGATTTATCTATTTCTTCTTTTGTTTCATAAGTATCAAGTATTTCTCTTAACACTGGGTAATATACTCTTTCTCTTAAACGCAATTCTTGTGCATTGTCAATGTAATAATTTGCATCAACAAAATTATTACTAATTACAATTACATCTTCACCTCTATCGCCTTTAACAACGACTCTATCAATTCCTTTGTTTTCAATTTCAATTGCCATTTCTTTCGGAACAGATTTTCCTTTTTCCAAAATAATTTCGCCAGTTTGGAAATCTACAACATCATTAACTAAAACTCTATTAACAATTCTTCCAACCATTCCTAATTTCTGGTTGAATTTATATCTTCCTACTCTTGCTAAATCATATCTTTTTGGATCAAAAAACATAGAATTTAATAAACTCTCAGCACTATCTACTGAAGGTGGCTCACCAGGTCTAATTTTCTTATAAATTTCAAGTAAGGCTTCATCTTTATTTGTTGTTTTATCTTTTTCGATAGTTTTCAACATTTTTTCATCTTCACCGAACATATCGAAAATTTCTTGATCTGTTTCTAATCCCATAGCTCTTAAAAATACTGTAATAGGCATTTTTCTTGTTCTGTCAATTCTAATTGCAAATACATTTCTAGCATTTGTTTCATATTCTAACCAAGTTCCTCTATTAGGAATAATAGTAGCAGAATACAATTCCAAACCTGTCTTTTTTTCTTTCTCAACAGAAAAATAAGGAGCAGGTGATCTAACTAGCTGACTTACGATAACCCTCTCCGCACCGTTAATAATAAAAGTACCTTTATAAGTCATTATAGGGAAATCTCCCATAAATACTCTTTGCTCTTTTACTTCACCGGTTTCCATATTAATGAATCTTACTTTTGCATACATAGATCGCGCATATGTTACGTCTCTATCCTTACACTCATACATCGAATACTTCGTCTCATTTTCAAACTCATAATCAATAAACTCCAATATAAGACTGTCAGTATAATCCTTAATTGGTGATATATCTTCGAAAGCTTCCATTAAACCTTCTTCTAAAAACCAATCATAAGAATTCTTCTGAATTTCAATCAAATTTGGTCGTTTGATTTTTGCTTCAACATTTGAAAAAAACATCCTAGTTTTATTACCAAGTTTTCTAGGTTGTGGCATTAAACACTCACCCCTCAATCAATAATTCATTTAATATCTATAATAAAGGAAAATTCCTTTTATTCAAAAAATGCAAATTGCAGCATACTTATGCATTTTGAAACTATATCACATAACAACACTTAAGTCAATTTCTTTTTATTAAAAAATCATACCTTTGATAATTTCTTAATAAAAAAAGGCTTCAGAAATTTCTGAAGCCTTCTACCATTTCAAATTACTTAACTTCTACGCTTGCGCCAGCAGCTTCTAATGCAGTTTTTACTTCTTCTGCTTCTTCTTTAGAAACACCTTCTTTAACTGGAGCAGGTACTCCGTCAACTAATGCTTTAGCTTCTTTTAATCCTAAACCAGTAATTTTTCTTACTTCTTTAATAACACCAATTTTCTTAGCTCCAGTTTCAGTGATGATTACATCAAATTCGCTTTGCTCAGCTGCTGCTTCTCCACCAGCTACTGCTCCGCCAGCTACTGCAACCGGTGCTGCAGATACACCAAATACTTCTTCACATTCTTTTACTAAATCATTTAATTCTAATACAGTCATTGCTTTTATTGCTTCAATTATATCTTGTTTATTCATTTATAAACACCTCCAAGTATTTTAATTACGCTTCTTCACTTTCCATTTTTTCACTAATATTATTCAACAAGTAAACAAAGTTGTTTACAGGAGATTTAATACTTCCTAAGAACTTAACAATTAACTGATCTTTAGATGGTATTTCAGCAATCTCAAGCATTTTAGCTGCTTCATAATACTCGCCTTCAATAACACCAGTTTTTAAAGTTAATTTATCATTATTTTTCGAAAAATTCTTAATTACTTTTGCAGGAACAACTGGATCGTCATATCCAAATGCAATTGCGTTTGGTCCAACTAAGTCTTTTGCTAATTCTGCAAATTCAGTTCCTTCAACAGCAAGTTTAACTAAATTATTTTTATAAACCTTGTATTCAACACCAGCTTCTCTAAAATTCTTTCTTAACTCTGAAGTTTCAGTAACATTTAGTCCACGGTAATCAGATAATATAACTGATTTAGATTTTTCCAATTTGCCTTTAATTTCCTCAACAATTTTTTTCTTCATTTCAAAATTACTACTCATAGTCCACCTCCTCGTCTGATAATAAAGATGCTTAAACATCTTTCAATACAACAATTTCATTTTAGTATATCAGTCAATAAAAAAGCCTTTCAAATATAGAAAGGCATAATTAGGCATAAATAAATTTATTTAATACCTCGGTAGGAAATTAAGCTTTCGCACCTACTGTCTACAGCCAATATTCATTTTCAATACATATACTACCACCATAGGCAATATATGTCAAATTAAAATGATGTTTCGTCTAATTTAATTCCAGGTCCCATTGTTGAAGCAATAGTAACCTTTTTGATATACTTACCTTTTGAAGCAGCAGGTCTATCGTGAATTAAAGCTCCCATCATTGTATTTAAGTTTTCTAATAATGCTTTTTCATCAAAAGAAATTTTACCAATAGCTACGTGAATTAAGTTTGCTTTTTCAACTCTATATTCAACTTTACCAGCTTTGATTTCTTTTACAGCATTAGTAACATCAAAAGTTACAGTTCCTGATTTTGGACTAGGCATTAAACCTTTAGGTCCTAAAACTCTACCTAAACGACCAATTTTACCCATCATATCTGGTGTAGCAACGATTACGTCAAAATCAAACCAATTTTCTGTTTGAATTCTTTCAACCATATCATCTGCACCAACAAAATCTGCTCCAGCAGCTCTAGCTTCATCAGCTTTGTCACCTTTTGCAAGAACTAATACTTTTGTTTCATTTCCAGTACCGTTAGGTAATACAATCGCGCCTCTTACTTGTTGATCAGCGTGTCTACTATCAACACCAAGATTAACGTGCAACTCAACACTTTCGTCAAAATTAGCATATGCCAATTCTTTCATTAATTTTATTCCTGCTTCAGCAGTAAATATTTCTTGTTTATCGAATTTTTCTAAAATTTCTTTTCTTTTTTTAGATAATTTTTTCATGTTTCCTCCTTTGTGGTATAACGGAAATTCCTTCCACAACAAACGTGAATTACTCTACTTCAATTCCCATACTTCTAGCTGTACCTGCAATCATTCTTTTTGCAGCTTCTAAGCTTGCAGCATTTAAATCTGGTTCTTTTGTTTTAGCAATTTCTTCTAACTGTGCATCAGTAATAGTTCCAACTTTAGTTGCTTTTGGGTCACCTGAACCCGACTTAAGTCCTAAAGCTTTTAAAATTAATACTGCTGCTGGTGGTGTCTTTGTAACAAATGAGAAAGTTCTATCAGCGTATACTGAAATTTCTACTGGAATAATCATTCCCATTTGATCTGATGTTTTTGAGTTGAAATCCTTACAAAATTGCATAATATTCAAACCGTGTTGTCCTAATGCAGGACCTACTGGCGGAGCAGGATTTGCTTTTCCAGCTTCGATTTGAAGTTTGATTACCGTTTTAACTTGTTTTGCCATTTCTTTGCCTCCTTATATCTTATTTCTGTACTTGATGAAAATCAAGTTCTACAGGCGTTTCTCTTCCAAACATTGAAACTAGAACAACAACAGTGCCGTGTTCTGGAAAAACCTCTGAAATAACACCTTTAAAACTCTCGAAAGGACCTTCCGTTACTTCAACTTTATCCCCTATTTCAAGATTGATTTTAGCAACATGTTTCCCATCTTCTAAGCCCATATTAATTACTTCTGCGCTAGTTATTGGAACAGGTTTAGCGTCAGGACCAACAAATCCTAATACCCCTTTTACATTCCTAACAACATACCACGATTCATTAGTAATTATCATTTTTACAAGTACATATCCAGGTAAAATTTTTCTTTCGATAATTTTTTTCTTCCCATTAGTAGTTTTAACAACTTCTTCAGTAGGAACAACAACTTTAACGATTAAATCTTCCATCCCTTTATTAAGTACTAATAATTCTAGACTCGTTTTCACTTTTTTCTCGTGGCCAGAATACGTATGAACGACATACCATTTTGGTTCTTCAGTCATCATAGCGCCTCCTACTTTAATAAGAAGTCCAATCCAACTCTAAATACTGAGTCAGCAACCCAAATTCCTAAAGCAACTAATACACATACAACAACTACTACAACTGTATATGAATATAATTCTTTTTTATTTGGCCAACTTACTCTTTTCAGTTCAGATCTAACTCCCTTAAAAAAATCGCCCATTTTGCCTTTACTTTTTGCAGCCATAAAAACACTCCTCCAACAAACTTATTTAGTCTCCTTATGATTAGTATGTTTCTTGCAGAACTTACAATACTTCTTCATTTCAAGTCTCTCAGGATTATTCTTCTTATTCTTAGTAGTGTTATAATTCCTGCGATTACATTCTTCACATGCAAGTGTTACTTTTACTCTCATGCTTACACCTCCTAGCAAATTACTTATATTAATTCAATCTTAAACATCACCTGTTAACACTATCACAGGTATATGAGATTGTCAATTTTTATTATTTAATTTTTTTGTGGCAAGAGCAATTAAATTCTTGCCACAT
>JAUCFZ010000059.1 GCA_030377915.1 Clostridiaceae bacterium HSG29 | reverse complement strand
CCACCTGTTGCAATGATACAATTATCTTTTACTGTTAATTCTTTAAACTTTTCAGTCTCTAATTTTCTAAAATAATTTTCGCCTTTATCTTTAAAAATTTGTTCAATAGAATTAAATTCACTATTTTCAACAATATAATCATCACCATCAAAAAAACAATAATTCAATTCTTCTGAAATAATTTTTCCAACAGTAGATTTACCAGAACCCATCATTCCAATTAAATATATATTATTCATGTCTTGGATTCTTACTTACTATTTCAATAGCATGTACAAGTGCTCTGAAAATATCAGCTTCAAATTGAATATACATTTCATCCACTTTGGAATATAAATCACCTTTATGAATTGCTACATAATGAGGTTTTAAATCATTCAACGCAATTGCTTTAATGTCATTTCTACATATCTCGCATTTACAAATATTATCATACTGATCAAGGACTTTTTCAATTAACTTATCAACTGCATTTTCCATGTAATTATGTACTTTCATAAATACCTCCAAAATAACACAATGAATATTTCACACATCTACATTATATCATCTTTCAATTTATAATAAAATATTTTTTATACAAGTCCTAGAATAAATTTATATACCAATTAAAAATTTCACTAAAGTAAATAAATGAAATAAATGAACCAAATCCTAAATATGGCCCAAAAGGAATAGTATCTTTTCTACTCTTAATTTTTGTTAATGGTCCGAGTTTAAATATGCTAGGATTAAGAGATAAAAATCAATATGGCACATTCACACTTGATGAACTTAATAAAAAAATCATCATTTTTAATCGATTTTGCTAAAGCATGTGTAGCATCATAGACATTCATGTTATCCTCCTTATTTTCCTGACATCAATTCTAATTTACTTGCCTACTTACTTGGATTTCTAACCTTCATAAGGTAGTTCACATTATGAAACTAAGAGAATTACTTATCTGATGGCTTATATTTCTAACTTTTCTTTTTTCAAAAGAAATTAAGAACTTTATTGCCCCTAGATTGTAATTTCTAACCTTCATAAGGATTACACCGCCTTATGAAACTAAGAGAATTACTTATCGATAACGATAGGTAAAATCATAGGTCTTCTTCTTGTCTTTTTATATAAAAACTCATTCAATTTAGTTACAACATGCTTTTTAATATCATTCCAATCTGTCTTACCAGCTTTCATTGAATTTAAAGCTTCTTGTTTAACTAAATTTCTTGCACTAGCAATCAAACTTTCAGATTCTCTTACATAAACAAAACCTCTTGAAATAATATCAGGCATTGCTGTAACTTCAAGATTATCAGTATCTAAATGTAAAACAACAACCATTAATCCATCTTGAGAAAGAATTCTTCTATCTCTAATAACAACATTCCCTACATCACCAACACCAATACCATCAACAAATATTCTTCCACTTTGAACTTTTCCAGTAATACTAGCTTCATCATCATTTAATTCAAGAACATTTCCATTAGTTAAAAGGAAAGTATTATTACTTGACATTCCAAGTTTTTGAGCTAATTCTACATGAGTTAATAAATGAGAATACTCACCATGAACAGGCATAAAAAATTTAGGTTTAACAAGAGAATGAATAACTTTTAATTCCTCTTCACAAGCATGACCTGATACATGTACATCAGCTAGAGATTGATATATTACATTTACACCTTTTTTATGAAGTAAGTTAATAATCTCTATTATTGGCTTTTCATTTCCTGGAATAGGAGTTGAAGATAAAATAACAAGATCGCCATTTCTTAATTCAAAATTCTTATGAAAAGAATTTGCCATTCTATAAAGTGCACTCATTGGCTCTCCTTGAGAACCTGTTGTAACTAACACTATTTCATTATCTGGATATTTATCAATATCATGAACATCAATTAAAATATCTTCTGGCATTTTTAAATAACCAAGATCAATTGCAACTTCAGTTACAGTAAACATACTTCTACCAGAAAAAGCTACTTTTCTACCTGAAACATGTGCAGCATTTACTATTTGTTGAATTCTATGAACATTAGATGAAAAAGAAGCAACAACAATTCTTTCATCAGTATTCATAAATATTTCATCAAAAGTTTTTCCTACAGTCATTTCCGACATAGAACTTCCTTTTCTCATTACATTAGTACTATCTGCCATTAATAACATAACACCTTCGCTACCATATTTAGCAAATTTAGCTAAATCAATCATATCTCCATCAATTGGTGTATAATCAATTTTAAAGTCACCTGTATGAATTACAACGCCAACAGGTGTAGTAATAGCAAATCCGACAGAATCAGGTATTGAATGACTTACTCTGATAGGATCTATTTTAAAAGAGCCAAGTTCAAATTTTGTATCTGCATCAATTTCAATCAATTCAACTTCGCCAATACTATCTTTATATTCTTCTAATCTTACTTTAACTAATCCCAATGTTAGTTTTGTTCCATAAATCGGAACATTAACTTTTTGTAAAACAAAAGGTAAAGAACCTATATGGTCCATATGACCATGAGTTATAATTATTCCTTTTACTTTATCACTATTTTTTTCTAAATATGTTATATCAGGTATTACAATATCAATTCCTAATAACTCATCGTCTGGAAAACCAAAACCAGCATCTAGTAAGACAATATCATCTTCATATTCGAAAACAGTCATATTTTTTCCTATTTCTTCTAAACCACCTAGTGGGATTATTTTTAATTTATTTTTTTTCTGCATTTTTTACACATCCTTTATTTATTTAATTAGGGCTTTTTCATTACATTCTTTGCAAACACCTATAAATTTGCATTTATGATTTTCTATTTTAAATCCATATACTTTTTCAATTTCTTTTTCTAGACTTTCAAGTGAATCGTCTTCAACCTCGATTATTTTTCCGCATTCTGTACATATTAAATGATGATGGTTATGACCGTCATCAAAACATCTAAAATCGTATCTAATTGATCCGTCTCCAAAATTAATTTCCGTCAAAATTTCAAGTTCAACAAATAACTTAATAGTTCTGTAAATAGTTGCTAAGCCAATGCTGCTGTCAATTTCTCTGATTTCATCATAAATTTCTTCACAATTCATATGTTTTTCTTTATTTTCAAAAATCACACCAATAATTGTTTTTCTTTGATTTGTTAATTTATAATTATTTTCAGTTATTATTTCATATATTTTATCCAGCATCATTTCCATATTCCACCTCTTACTCTTCTAAAAACTCATAATACGCTTCAGCAACAATATTAAATTCATCTTCATCTTCAATTGGCATAAAAGTTGTTTCAATTCCATCAGTTGTGACTTTAAATAATAATACTTCCTCATCATCTCCATACTGAGCTACAACAGGAAGCAATGCAACATAATCATTATTTTCAACCTCAAAAGACATAACTACCTCAAAATCTTCATCATCACCATCACTATTAATCAAACTTATTACTTCATATTCTTCTTCCATATTTCTATCCTCCTTTATAAACTATCCAAATAATTCTGCAAAATAAATACTGCAGCTAATTTGTCAATTACTTTTTTTCTATTACGCCTACTTACATCTCCTTGCAATAAAACTCTTTCTGCACTTTTAGAACTAAGTCTTTCATCGAAATAAATTATTTCAATTTCCCAATTAATTCTTGTTGTATACTTTATTTTTTTTGAAACTTTTTTCATAAAATTTTCAGTTTTTATTGCTTGAGGACCAACTGTATTATTCATATTTTTTGGAAAACCAACAACTATTTTATCAATTTCATCTTCAACAATAATATCAACAATTTCATCAATTGTCTCTTTATTAGATTTTCTAAAAATAGTTTTTCTTCCTTGTGCAGTTATCAATAATGCATCGCTAACAGCAATACCAATTGTCTTATCACCAACATCCAATCCTAATATTTTCATTTAAACCACCTAAATTATCTTAATACAAAATTCATAACATTCTTTAGAACAATATCCACATAAAGTACATTTTTCTGGATCCACAACCGCTTTACCATCAATAATAGTTAATGCTTTTTGTTGGCAAACATCAACACATTTACCACAACCAACACACCAATCACCAATATGCAATTCTCTTTTCTGAAAGTTTAAATTAGCAATTAATTTTTTTGAGTTTTCTTTATTTTCAAATTTATTAATATTGAAAGTTACTTCATTTACATTTTGCATTCCAACTGCAATTGAATCAAGAAATTCTAAACCCAATACAAAATCAAAACACTCATTTATTTCAGAAAGCAAATTTCCACCACCAAGTGGTTTCATTCCAAAAATACCTTTCTCTTTACTTAGACTTTTTAAAGCACTAAGCATTCCGTTTATGTCTCCATCACAAATCCCAAGTCCGTTTTTATTTACAATTGGATGAATTACATCCAATGTATCAAACTTGTTAAAAGCTTTGACTCCTTCTATAAAATGTGTAGATATACCAATAGCTTTTATGATTCCTTTTTCTTTCATTTCAATGAAATACTCAATCGCTTCATAATGGCCCCTAATAGTATTTTCATTCATTTGTTCATGTAACATAAATATATCAACATAATCCGTATCCATTTCATTAAGAGCCTTCTCTAGACTAGCTTTTGCCATTTCTCTAGAATAAGCATACGTTTTAGTTGATATAACAACATCTTCTCTTTTTACATGTTTAAGAAAATTTTTTAGATGATTATAATTTTCATAACCTTCTGCTGTATCAAAAAAATTTACACCTTTATTAAAAGCTTCCATAAATACAGGAAGACTTTCAGAAGGATGCATATTTTTCTGTAAAGGACTTACAGTTAAAGTACCAAAAGCCATTTTCGATACTTTAATTCCTGTATTCCCCAAATAATTATACTCCATATTACTCTTCACTACTCATATAACTAGTAATTAATTCTTCAATTAATTTATCTCTAAACACTTTTCTTATCATTCTTCTAGCATCATTATGTGTAGTAATATATGTTGGATCACCTGAAATCAAGTATCCAGTTAACTGATTAAGCGGACTATAACCTTTTTCCTCTAAAGCTTTAAAAACATGTAACAATACTTTTTTTGCATCATATTCTTCCATTTCAAAATCAAATGCTTTTGTTTTATCCATCATCAACCTCCTTCAATCATTCATATACTATATCTACCCAATTTATAGACTTGAAATTATTTCTTTTGCTTTTTTTATAGCATCAGGTATTTTTGAAATATCTTTTCCACCAGCTTGAGCCATATCAGGACGTCCGCCACCGCCGCCGCCAGTAATTTTAGCAACTTCTCTAATAATATTCCCACAGTGAATTCCTTTTGAAAGTAATGATTTATCTGTTTTAGTTAAAAGCATTACTTTACCATCATAAGCAGAAGCCAATAATATAAATGTATCTTTATTTTCATTTATAAGATTGTCACCTAGTTCTCTTAAAGTATTTCCATCAATTCCATCTAAACTTGCAATTATAGTATTAATTCCATTAATTTCAAATCTAGAACTTGAAACTACTTCTTCTAAACTTGATTTAGCAAGTTTAGATTTTAAACTTTCATTTTCGCTTTCTAAAAGTTTTATTTCATTTTTCATACTTTTAACTCTATTTATAACATCATTTTCATTTGTTTTAAGTTCATCTGTTATTAAATTCATTTTATCAACATATGAATTTAGAAGTTCGAAAACTCTTAAGCTAGTTGCCGCAAAAATCCTTCTTACACCAGAAGCTACAGCAGTTTCAGTAGTTATTTTAAATACTCCTACTTCCGAAGTGTTTTCTAAATGTGTTCCACCACATAATTCCATACTATAATCTTCCATTTTTACAACTCTAACTTCATTACCGTATTTTTCACCAAATAAAGCCGTAGCACCGAACTCTTTTGCACTTTCAATATCAGTATTAATAACTTCAATTTCTAAAGCTTCAACTATTTTATCATTTACAATTTTTTCTATTCTTTTAATGTCATCATTGCTTACTTTTTCGTAATGTGAAAAGTCAAATCTTAAAGCTTCAGGAGTTACAAGCGAACCTGCTTGATTTACATGCTCACCAAGGACCATTTTAAGTGCTTTGTGAAGCATATGTGTTGCAGTATGGTTTTGAGAAACCGCAATACGTCTGTTAACATCTACAATACCTGTAACTTTTGATAATAATGAAACATTGCCAGTAATAACTTTACCAATATGATAAAATCTTCCCTCGGAATCTTTAGTTACATTAGTTACTTCAAATTTAAAATCATCGTTTTCAATAATACCTAAATCCGCAACTTGTCCACCACTTTCAGCATAAAATGGAGTTTTATCTAAAATAATTACACCAGTTTCTCCTTCAAGCAATTTATCAACTTTTATATCATTTATTAACGAAACAACAGTTGCATCAGATAAATATAAATCATAACCAACAAATTCTGTCTTTTCTATACCATCAAGGATATCATCACTATTTTCATCCCAACTTACAGTTACATTTGAGTTTCTTGCTTCTCTTGCTCTTATTTTTTGTTTTTCCATTTCATCTTTAAAAGTCACTTCATCAACAGTAAATTTATTTTCTTCTAGAATCTCTTTTGTTAAATCTAAAGGAAAACCAAAAGTATCATATAATTTAAAAGCAACTTTACCATCAAGTTCATTTAATCCTGATTTTTTCATATCTTCAAGATATTCATTTAATAAATCCATTCCTTGATCAATAGTCTCTTGGAATCTAGCTTCTTCAATTGATATAATTTTTTTAATAAAATCTTCTTTATTAATAAGTTCAGGATAAGCTTCACCAGAAATTTCAATAACTTGATCAACAAGATTTGTTAAAAATGCACCTTTAATTCCCAGTAATTTTCCATGACGAGCAGCCCTTCTTAAAAGTCTTCTTAAAACATAATCTCTTCCAGAATTTCCAGGCATTACACCATCGCCTACCATAAAAGATACAGCTCTAATATGGTCTGTAATGATTCGTATAGAAATATCATCTTTTTCTATATCACCATATTTCTTATTTGAAAGTTTTGAAACTTCATCTCTAATTACTTTGAATGTATCAATATCAAAAATACTGTCAACATCTTGCATTACACATGCTACACGTTCTAATCCCATTCCAGTATCAATATTAGGATGATCTAAAGGTATATATTCGCCTTCTTCAGTTTTATTAAACTGAGTAAATACATGATTCCATATCTCAATAATTCTGTCGCCTTCATCTCCAGGTTTACAGTCTTCTTTTTCACAAAAATATTCAGGGCCTCTATCAAAATGAATTTCAGAACACGGACCACAAGGACCAGTTCCTATTTCCCAGAAGTTTTCATCTTTTCCAAGTCTAACAATTCTATCTTCAGGTATCCCTATTGTTTTAACCCAAATATCATATGCTTCATCATCATCTAAAAATACAGAAGCCCATAATTTATCTTCTGGCATTTCTAAAACTTCTGTTAAAAATTCCCATCCCCATTGAAGTGACTCGTTTTTAAAATAATCTCCAAAAGAAAAATTACCCAGCATTTCAAAAAATGTTGCATGTCTTGAAGTTTTTCCTACATTATCGATATCACCAGTTCTAATACATTTTTGACATGTAACCATTCTTAAACTAGGTGGTGTTTCAACACCTGTAAAATAATTTTTCATAGGCGCCATTCCAGCATTTATTAATAATAAACTATTGTCATTTTGTGGTACTAAAGGAAAGCTATTCCCAACATAATGTTCTTTAGATTCAAAAAAATCTAAAAATCTCTTTCTAATTTCATTAAGTCCTAATTTCTCCAAATTTATCCTCCTCATTAAATAATGACCTCTAAAAGAGATCATTAACCATTCTCATTTGATTATAACATAATTTTTTGATTAAGTGAACATACAATTAGCGCAAAATAACTAATTATGCTCCTACAATATAGTACATCGAAAAGAAATGACAAACACTGCCACCAAGAACAAAAAGATGCCAAATCGCATGATTAAACTTTAAGCTTTTCCATAAATAAAAAATAGTACCTAATGAATATGTAATACCTCCAGCCACAAGAAATGCTAAAGATATTGAATTTAAATTATGAATTAAAGGTTTAATTGCAAATACAACAAGCCATCCCATAATTAAATACATTATTGTAGATAAAACTTTGAATTTTTTTGAAAAAAATAGTTTAAATATTACACCAAAAAGTGCAATTGACCAGACAGTTATTAACAATATAATTCCCGTTTTTCCTTTTAAAACTAAAAGAGCAATAGGAGTATAAGATCCTGCAATTAAAACATAAATTGCTGAATGATCAAATATTTTTAACTTATCTTTAATTTTTCCTTTTGGAACACTATGATATAAAGTAGAAGCCATATATAATATTATAAGACTTGTGCCATAAATACTAAAACCTACAACATATGAAATTTCATCATATTTAATTCCTTTTCTAATTAAAATAATAAGTGCAATTATTGATAAAACAAATCCAATAAAATGAGTAATAGAATTTAAAATTTCTTCATAAAAATCAAGCTTCTTATTTAGCTTCATTAAAAACACCTCCCATTATATCAATTGTATACTTTGAAATCAAATCAACATATCCATCTTCAGAAATAACTATCGCTAAGCAATCTGAGAAATTCTTTTTATTTTTTATTGTTTCAACATATCTAATAGCAGAATTATATCTTGCTCCTCTTGCAGTATTACCATTATTGCTTGCCATACCATCAAGAATAACTCCAATACCATAACATTTGCAATCGGTATCAATTAAAACAGCTCCATCTATGCTTGTTATTTCCTTTACAATTGATGGTGTAATTTCTTTTTCCTCTACTCTAAATGCTTGACTTTTTAATCTTTCAGTTTCGCTTCTAGCATTTTTGCTAATAATTATCATAGTTCCATGTTTTTGCTTAACTGCTTCAATCAAAACGGAATATAACTTCCCTATTTTCTCACTTGAAGTATTTTTAAATAATTCATTCGCTCTTCTTTTAAATTCACTATAAGTTATTTTGTTTTGTGGAAGATACACTTTCTCATAATCAACTTTAAATAATTTCTTATTTGAATAAAGAAGTTGCCAAGAATATACATCTAAATACTCTATAATAAATATGTCTTCTAATTCATCATTATAATTTCCAATAAGTCTGCATATTCCATAAACATATTTCCCATCTGATAATAAAGAAACATCATTATTACAAATTTCAAGAAGTTTTCTAACAAGTCTTTTATTTTTTAATAATACCCGTTCTTTAAGCATCAATACTTTTTCAATATTAGGATGGTTATCGTATATAAAATTCTCACTTGTGAAAACAATTTTTCCTTTTGAAGTATTACTTTCATAATAAACTGAAGAAATATTATTAATCTGATTATAAATATCATTTAACATATTCATTCCTAAACATTCACT
>JAUCFZ010000058.1 GCA_030377915.1 Clostridiaceae bacterium HSG29 | reverse complement strand
CGAGTTTCGGAGATGTTTCCTGGGCTCGGAGGTGGTGTTAAAGGACAAAAGTTAATATTAAGCAAAATCCAAAATAGAGGAATTTAAAAAAATTTATTTTCAGATTTTTAATAAAAGTTATAGTAATGAGAAATTTGAAGAGTTAAAAAATTTCCATCTTTCTACTTTAAAAATTAAAAATAAGATAAATATAAATAAATTAATTATTAGTATAATTATAATTATTATTGGAGGTGCTTTTTATTATAACAATATGATTACTATTGCGTTAGTAATAGCGTCTTTAGGACTGGGTTTTTTATTTAATGTTATTACCATGGGAAGTGGTAAAACTAATAATATTAATGGTATTAAAATAAATGATGATGCAATAATAAAGCTTCAGAATTTGAAAAATTTAGAGTATGAAATACTTTCAATTAATGAAGAAAATAAAAGAAAAGAAGAACGTTCTAAAAATAAATTTAGTGAGTTAAGTGTTTTTTTTATGAAATATTCTAAAACAAAAAATCTTGATTATAATATTAATAAAATTATTGAAATAATTAAAAAAATAAACGAAAAAAGAAATAATGATGAAAAGAATGAATATTTATTAAATAAATTGGTAGAAAGCAAAAAAAATAATTATGATAAATTTATTAAAATTGAAAATAGTATTAATAATGCTAATAATGCGTTAATGGATTTTGGAAAAGGGACTACTCAAGAGGGAGTAAATTATTTTAATGAAAATGTAAAAATTGATACTAAAATAGAATTGTTAGAGGAAAAATTAAATAATATTGAAAATAATAATGTTAAATTGAATGAATATAATAAATTAAAAAATGAAATAAATATTTCATCATATGCAGCAATAAAAAAAGAAATTGATGAATTAAATGAGTTACTTAATAATGAAAAAATTGATGAGTTTAAGCTTAAAAAAACTATTGATGATAATATTAATGAAGATATTATCAATGAAATTGATACTAAAATTGAACTATTAAATATTGAAAAAGGAAAATTATTAAAAGAAAAAGATAATTTGGTTTTTATGAGAGAATTAATTAAATTATCTGATATGAAATTTAAAGAAGATAATCAACCTGATATTGTTAAAAAAGTAAATGAATTTTTTAATGTTTTTACTAGTGATAAATATGATAAAATATTATTAGATGAAATTAGTAAAGATATTTTTATTAAATTCGAGAATTTTAATAAGGATATTAGTGATGGCTTTAGTAAAGGGACTACAGATCAACTTTTTTTAGCTTTAAGACTTGCATTAATTGAACATTATGAAAAAGATGTAAAATTACCAATTGTGCTTGATGAAATATTTGCGAATTGGGATGATAAAAGAATTGGAAATTTTATTGAATTATTAAGTAAAATTTCAAATGAAAGACAGTTTATAATTTTAACATGTAAAAGTAGTGTAGTAGAAGCATTTAATAATTCTTCAAAATTGGATTTTGGTTTAATAACAATTGATTGAGAGTGATAATTATGAATGACAGAGAATTTGAAAAAAACAGGCAACAAATTTTAAAAAATGTAAAATTAAATAAGGGTAATAATCAAAACAATGTTAATAAGGAAAAATTATGGAAATATGAAATACTAAAATATAGGAAACAAAAAAGAATTGAGCGTTTTTTTATGATTGGTTCAATAGCTGGAATATTAAGTTTAGTAATAAATTTAATATTAAATTATTCTAAAATCATTGATTTATTAACAAGTCTAGCTAGATAAAAATGTATGCTTATGTAAAGTTTAAAATTGTGGTTTACAAAAAATCTCACTGGTGCTAAAATGTATATAGTATAAAAAAGAAGGATAAAATAATTACACCTACTATATATAGTAGGTGCCTTCTAAGGACATATATATAGTGGGGGGCATTATGATTGAGTTGAAAGTTGTAAAACGTAACAATGAACTGGTTGTTTACAATGGTAATAAAATAATTGCTGCTATTGATGCATCGATGTATGAAAGTAAAAAGGGTGTAGATAGTAGAATTTCAAATATTATTGAAAATGAAATAAGACAGAACATTTTAATTGATGATAGAATGTTTAATGTTGAAGAAATTAGTGATTTAACTGAAAAATTATTAATGAAATATGAAAGATATGAGGCTGCAAAAAGATTTATTTTATATAGAGATGAACATAAGAAAATGAGAGAAGGAACTAGAGAATTTTATTTAGATAAAATAGATAGTTATATTAATAGAAGTGATTGGCGTGTAAAAGAAAATTCAAATGCTCATTATAGTTATGGTGCTTTAAACAGATATATAACTGAAATGCCTTCTAGAGATTATTGGTTATATAGAGTCTATAATAAAAGAATTAGAGATACTTTTAATAATGGAGATTTTCATATTCATGATTTAGGTGGATTAACTATTTATTGTTGTGGATATTCACTTCTTGACGTAATTGTTAAAGGAATAAGAGGAATTAGTAATATTCCAACGTCAAAACCAGCTAAACATTTTAGAAGTTTATTAGCTCAAGTTGCGAATTTAACTACAATATTTCAAAATGAAATAATGGGTGCTGTTGCTTTTAGTTCGTTTGATACATTGACTGCACCATTTGTTAAAGAAGAAGGCTTAACTTATCAAGAAGTTTTCCAAGCTATGCAAGGATTTATTTTTCAGATTAATTCTAATTCAAGAATGGGTGCTGAACCAGCATTTAGTAATTTAACATTTGATTTAGTAGTTCCTAGAGATATGGCAACAAGAAGTGCTGTTGTTGCAGGAAAACCTTTAGATTATAACTATGGAGAATGTCAAAAGGAAATGGATATGATTAATCAAGCATTCTATCAAATAATGCTTGATGGAGATGCAGAAGGTGCGCCATTCCCTTATCCAATTCCAACTTACAATATTCATGATAAATTTGAGTGGGATAATAAAATTCATGATAATTTATGGGAAATGGCAGGAAAATATGGTATTCCGTATTTTGCAAATTTTATTAATTCTGATATGGATCCAGAAGATGCAAGAAGTATGTGTTGCAGACTTAGACTTGATAAAAGAGAGCTTGTAAAAAGAAATGGTGGTCTTTTTGGTTCAGGAGAAAAAACAGGTTCAATTGGTGTAGTAACACTTAATTTACCTCGTTATGGATATAAATCTAATTCAAAACAAGAACTTTTCGATATGATTGAAAAAAATATGATTATTGCAAAAGAATCTTTAGAAATTAAAAGAATATTTTTAGAAAAACAATTGGAAAATGGATTATTACCAGCATTTTCTGAGTATGTTGGAACCCTAAATAATCATTTTAGTACTATTGGTTATGTGGGTGCAAATGAAATGTGTATGAATTTTCTAAAAAAAGGAATAAAAAGTGACGAAGGATATAATTTAACATTTGAAGTTCTTGAATTTATGAGAGATATTTTAAAAGATTTCCAAGAACAAACTGATAATTTATATAATTTGGAAGCTACTCCTGCTGAAAGTACGGCATATAAATTAGCTAAAAAAGATGTTGAATTATTTGGTGATAAAATATTTACTCAAGGTGATGGAGCTCCATATTATACAAATTCATGTCATATTCCTGTTAAGGAAGTTGAAAATATTGATCTTCTTTATAAACATCAACATGAATTACAAGAGCTTCATACTGGTGGTACAGTAATTCATAATTATCTTGAAACTTCTATTAGTGGAGATAAAGCAAAAGAAATAATTAAATATGTTTCAAATAAATATAAAGCACCATATACTTCATTGAGTCCTGTTTATTCAACTTGTAGTGAACATGGTTTTTTAAGTGGATTCTTTGAAAAATGTCCGTATTGTGGAAAAGAGACTGAGAGTTATCAAAGAATTACAGGATATATTAGACCTATAAGTCAATTTAATGATGGAAAAGCGGAGGAATTTAAAGACAGAAGTCAGATTAAGGTGAATTAATATGATAAAATATAAAGGTATAATACACAATATATTAAACGACGCACCGTTTATAGGAGCACTAGTTATTGCTCCAACGTGTAGTCGCGGTTGTAAGAATTGTATAAATGAACATTTAAAGCATAATGGAATTTTTTATGAGGAATCAGCTGAAGATGTTATTAAGAAAGTTAAATCTAATGGACTTAATAGAGGTATTATTATGTCAGGACTTGAGTGGACTGAATCTCCGGAGTCTATGATTAAATTAGTTGATGAAGCGTTGAAAAATGATTTAAATGTAATCATATATACTCATAATGATGAAGATGTATTTCTAAGTAAATTTCCGAACTTAAGAAAAAAGGAAATATATATTAAGTATGGAAAATATGAAGAAGATATGAAAGCTGCTGAGAATATCCACTTTGGAGTAAGATTAGCAACTACTAATCAATATATAAAATATTACGGAGCCTGTTAAGGCTTCGTTTTTTCACAAAGAAATATGATTTATTTATTTTTTACAGGGTAAATAGTAATATGATGTTTTGAAAGGGGTAGTTATGGATGATAATAAATATTATAATTTAGAAGCCGATAAAGTGCTTACTGAATTAGAAACTTCGGTGAATGGTTTAACGGATGATGAGGTAACAAGAAGAATAAATAAATATGGGAAAAATGTACTTCAGAGTGGTAAGAAAACTTCTCTTTTTGTTTTATTTTTAAATCAATTTAAGGATGTACTTGTGGTATTACTTCTTGTTGCTGCTGCAATGTCATTATTAATACATAATTATATTGATGGTGGAATAATGATTACTATTGCAATTATTAATTCGGCAATTGGTTTTTTTCAAGAATTTAAAGCTGAAAAAATTATGGAATCACTAAATGAATTGATAAAGTCACCTTCAAAAGTAATTAGAAATAATGAGTTATCAGAAATTGAACAAAGTGAATTAACAATTGGTGATATTGTTAGTTTAGAAGAAGGAGATAAAGTACCAGCGGATTTAAGAATGATAGAATGTTATAATTTAAGAATGGTTGAAGTATCCTTAACTGGTGAATCAATGCCACAGGAAAAACACAGTAATCATATTGAAGGCGAACTTGCTCTTGGTGATAGAGATAATATGGGCTTTTTAGGAACAAATGTTGCTTCAGGTTCTGCTAAAGGTGTAGTAGTAGCTATTGGGATGGATACGGAGATGGGTAAAATCGCTTCAATGACACAAGAAGAAGATACTTCTAAATCTCCACTTCAAAAAGAATTAGGTTCTGTTGCAAATAAAGTTGCTATATTTGCTGTTATTATTGGATTCATTCTTTTTGGAATAAGTATGTTACGAGGGCTTGGTTTAAATTTTGCTTTAATTTATGGTCTTGGAATTGCAGTTGCTGTTGTTCCTCAAGCTTTGCCAATGCAAACAACGGTTGCTCTTTCAAAAGGAGTAGATAGATTATCAAAAAGAAATGCGGTTGTAAAAAAGTTAGCATCAGTTGAAACGCTTGGATCTACAAATGTTATTGCAACTGATAAAACAGGTACGTTAACAAAAAATGAAATGACAGTTCAAAAGGTATGGTTTGATAATAATGAATATGATGTAACTGGATTAGGATATAAACCAGAGGGTGATATTTTAAATGCTGAAGGTGTGAAACTTTCAAATGAAGAAATAAAGAATCTTGAAATAATGTTTGATTCAGCAACGATGGCTTCAAATGCAGAAATTCATAAACCTGATGAAAAACATTCGGGATGGTATCCTATTGGTGATCCTACTGAAGCAGCTCTTATCACACTTTCTACCAAATTAGGAACTAGAGCTGAAAATGAAGATGAGGAAAATCCTGAGATTCATGAATTTAGTTTTGATTCGGTTAGAAAAAGAATGAGCTCTGTAAGACAATTCGATAATGAAAAAATACTTACTATGAAAGGTGCTATGGATAGTGTTATTTCAATTACAAAATATATGTTTAAAGATGGAAAAGAAGTTGAAATAACAGAAGCTGATAAAAAAATGCTAAATGATTTAAATGAGAAATATTCAAAACAAGCATTAAGAGTATTGGCAATTGCTTATAGAAAATTAAATTCAGATTTAACAGATTATGTTCTGGAAGAAGTTGAAAAAGATGTAGTTTTATTAGGTTTAGTTGCTATGATTGATCCACCTAAAGAAGGGGTAAAAGAAGCAATAATTAATTCGCATGATGCATTTATTGATACTTATATTATGACGGGTGATCATTCTGTTACTGCCCAAGCAATTGGAAAAGAAATAAATTTATCAACGGATGGAGAAAATGTACCGGTTTATTTATCTAAAGATTTAAATGAAATGACTGATGATCAATTAGGCGAGATAATGAAAAATAATCATTCTTTGATTTTTTCAAGAGTTTCTCCAAAAGATAAATTAAGAATAGTTAAAATTTTAAAAAGTCAGGATAAAGTAGTTGCTGTAACAGGAGATGGAGTTAACGATGCTCCAGCATTAAAAAGTGCTCATATTGGAGTTGCAATGGGCCAAATGGGAACTGATGTAACTAAAGAAGCGGCAGAGTTAATATTATTAGATGATAGTTATCCTACTTTAGTTCATGCAATTAAAGAAGGAAGAACAATTTACAATAATTTGAAAAAAACAATTATTGCGTCTTTAACTTCAAATGCTGCTGAATTAGCGATTGTATTAATTGGACTTGTTCTTGGTGCTATATTTAACTTACCTGTTCCAATTTTAGCAATACAAATTTTATCTATTGATTTATTAGGTGAAATTTTGCCGCTTACTGCATTAACTTATGATAAAGGTGCAGATACATTAATGAGTGAACCTCCAAGAAAACAAAATGATCATATTGTAAATAAAAATTCTTTTACTGAAATATTGTTTTTTGGTTTTTTAATGGGTGTTCTGGCATATATTAATTTTAGTATTTTTATTACTAAAAATGGCGTTAATGAAGTAATATCTGGAAGTGTTTTATATAGAGAAGCTACTACTATTTCTTTTTTAACAATTATTATTACACAGTGGATAAATATTATGTCTAGAAGATATGATAAAATAAGCATATTTAATAAAAATTTCTTTTCAAATAAGAAAATGCTTAATGCAGTTTTAATATCTATTATTGCAGTGTTAATTGTTACAAATATACCATTTATTAGTGTTTTTATGGGATATTCAAGTATTAGCATTTCTAGTTGGATTACTGTGTTAATAGCGGGAATTATATTTTTACTAGCACATGAAACTTTAAAATACTTTAAAAGAAAAAAAGCATAATAAGTAGTTATAAATAAATTGCCATATCAATTGATATGGCAATTACTCTTTTATTTATGCCAGAAGGATTCAAGGTTTACTCCTAAACCATCAGCAACTCTATTAACATATGCATAATATGCAACTATTTGATTAATATCTAAAATATCTACATCAGAAAAACCAACATTTCTTAATGAGATTACATCTTGTTCAATCATTTTTCCTGGTTCTTTAGTAAGTTTCGTTGCATAATAAAGCATTATTTTATCTTTTTTAGGAATATCTGCTTTAGTATAATCTTCCTTAATTTGATTCATAAAATCATTCGAACTTTCTTTGCGAAGACCTTCGCTATGATGAGTTTTTCAGTATTTACATTCATTTACACTTGAAACAACTACCCCGATCATCTCTCTTTGTATTTGAGTAAGGTTATTCACTCCATGCATCATTTCTTCGTAAATCATTAAATGTGCTTCTAAAGTTTTTGGATGTAGACTATGTATTTTTAAAATATTATCAATAATTACAGAATCGTCTCCATCTTTCACATGATCATATAGTTTTCTTAACTCACCAGTTGAATTTTCATAATCAATTGTTTTAATCCACATATTATCTCCTTTCAAAAAAATATTATATATATCTATAATAAAACACTTTAAATTGTTTTGTCAAAAAATAGAAGCTAAATGTATGATATACTTATTAAAAAGTATGTGAAAATATGATTGGAGGAATTTTGAATAATACTAAAAAAAGAAAAATTCTTTTCGTTGATGATGAAAAACAAATACTAAGAGCACTTAGAAGGGTTTTTTTTTAATTCTGAGTATAATTGTTTTTATGCAGAAAGTGGTAAAAAGGCTTTGGAAATACTGAAAGAGTATAAAATAAATCTTATAATTACAGATATTAGGATGGATGAAATAGATGGGTTTCAATTGCTTGAAAAAGTTAAGGAAAAATATCCGAAAGTTATTAGAATAGCATTAAGTGGTTATTCAAAAAAAATTGAAGTTTTAGATGCATTAGAAAAAAATTTGATTAGATTATATTTATATAAACCTTGGGATAATTCCGAGTTAGTAAGTATAGTGAAAAAAAATTTTGAATTTGAAGATTTGTTATTAAATCAGAATTTACTTGAATATTTTAATGATTTAGAATCATTACCTACAGTTCCAGATATATATACGAAAATTAATCAAATGATTAAAAAAAATGAATCTGCAGATAGAATTACTAGAGAAATAGAAACAGATCAATCTTTATCAGTAAGAATTCTTAAAGTTGCAAATTCAGCATTTTATGGCAATAATATAGGTTCAGTAAAACAAGCAATAATGTATATTGGTTTAAATAATATAAAAAGTATAATTTTGAGTAATTCTATTTTTGAAAAAAATAATTTAAAAAAAGCTGAAATTTTGTGGGAACATGCACTTTTAACAAATAAAATAGCAGGATATATTTATCAAAAGATTTTATTGAGGAAAATATCCTCTGAGTATTCTTCAGCTGGGCTACTTCACGATATTGGAAGAGTGTTAATTCTAAGTTATTTTGAAAAAGAGAATACACAGGTTGAGAATCGCCTCGATAATAACCCGGTTGACTTGGAAATTAGAACACAATATGAATATGAAGTGTTTGGGTTTGATCATACAAAACTAGGAGGGTATTTGTTGAATTGGTGGGGAATACCATTCCCAGTGGTAGAAGCTGCTGTATTTCATCATGATCCTTTAAATTCATCTATTATAAATAATGAACTTGTTTCTGTGATATATTTAGCGAATATTATTGCGTGGGAAATTACTGAACAAGAAAAAAAAGGTGAAATTATAAACGTTGAAGTTATTAAAAAACTTGGAATTACAACTGAAAAGTTTTATGAAAAAATTGATGAATTTATTAAATCAGAATTTTCTGACAGTGAGGTGTGATATTATGAATGGAATTGATTATAAAAAATATAGTGTTTTATTTGTAGATGATGAAATACCTGTTTTGAAAGCGATTAAACGTGGTCTTCATCTTGAAAAGTATAATAAATTTTTTGCAAGTTCGGGTGAAGAAGCTCTACAAATAATGAAAGAAAATGAAATATCTTTGATAGTTTCAGATATGAAAATGCCTAAAATGGATGGAATTCAACTTTTAAAAAAGGTAAATAGTATTAAACCTGAAATTTATAAAATTATACTTTCTGGTTATACAAGTACAGCACAAATAATTGCAAGTATTAATTTAACTGATATTGATAGGTTTATTTTAAAACCAAATAAAACACTCATAAGAGTTGATTTTCCAGCACCATTCTCTCCAAGTAGAGCATGAATTTCTCCATCTACAACTTGCAAAGTAACATTATCATTTGCTTTAATGCCAGGAAATTCTTTTG
>JAUCFZ010000057.1 GCA_030377915.1 Clostridiaceae bacterium HSG29 | reverse complement strand
AGTATGAACTAGCAGAAGTTAGTTATGAAATAAATGCAATTGAAGTTTCAGCAATAAAAGCAAATGAAACTGATATTGTTTCAATGAAAGCGAATAACGTAGTGTATAATCCTGTTGTAACTCAGATTATTCCTTTAACTGTTGGAGATAATATTATATATATTAAACTAGAAAGTGGAGATTATACTATAGAATATTCAATTTCAGTTACTAGATTAGAAGCTATTCATTTGGATGGTTTAAATGTAAGTGACTATTCAATATCACCTGAATTCAATAAAAGTACTTTAAATTACAGTGTTTCTGATGTACCTTATACTACAAATTCAATAGAAATTATTGCTACTAAGGCAAAAGAATCAGATGAAGTATCAATGAAAGTTAATGATGGAAGTTATGTAGATAATTCAACTCAAACAATTCTACTTAATGTCGGAGAAAATATAATACACGTAAAAGTTAATAATGAAACTGAAATTATAGAATATATAATTACTGTTAAAAGAATTGAAGCTTCATCAGATAATGATTTAAAATCATTAAGTATAACAGGTAACGGTATTAATTTTACTAAAGATAATCACAATTATTCATTAACTGTCGATGATACCATTTCAAATATAACTGTTAATGCAGAAGTTAATGATGACAAAGCGTCATTAAATATTAATGGAGAAGATTTTAATACAGCAAGCGCTTCTAAATCAGTTAATTTGAATTATGGAACTAATACTATTAATGTAGTTGTAACAGCAGAGGATAGCTCTGTTGGAACTTATATAATTACTGTTACTAGAAAAGATGCACCTACAACACCAAATGGAGGCGGAAGTACTGGTGGTGGAAGTTCAGGCGGAGGCGGTGGAAATACTTATATCCCACCACCAAAAACACCTTTAGATGCTCCAGACCCTGAACCAGAGAATGAAGTAATTATTACTGAAAGTGAAGAAGGAAAAATTACAATGGAAATTTTATTTTCTAAAGAAAAATTTGTTGAGGTTTTAAATGCTTCTGGTAATATTGAAATTGATCTTTTAGAAGATAATAATGAAGATGTATATGATGTGCGTATTATTATTAATCAGGAAATTTTAGAAATTATTAAAAATTCAAATAAAACAATATATTTTAAATTTGAAAATGTAATAATTACTTTAAATAATGAAATTCTTAGTAAATTAAATATTATTGATAATTTAGTAATATCAAGTAAAAAAGTTGATAGTAATTTAATAAACAGTACTGAGACATTTAAAGGGGATTTAATCTCTAATGTTTATGATATTAGTATTTATGATGGCGAAACTCTTATATCAAATATTGAGTGTGAAATACCAATTACTCTTTTATATAATTCTTCAACAGTAATGAATAGCGAAAAAATTGCAGTTTTCCACTATGATGAGGAAACAGGAAATTGGCAATATGTAGGAGGGAAAGTATCTCTTGATGGTAAGATAATGTTTGAAGCAACTCATTTTTCAAAATATGCTGTAAGAGAATATAATAGGACGTTTGATGATATTCAAGGGCATTGGGCACAGAATGATATTGAAATTTTAGCTTCTAAGAAAATTACAAATGGTGTCTCAAATACTGAATTTGCACCTGAAAGAGAAGTTACTAATGCAGAATTTGTAGTTCTTTTATCAAGAATTTTTAATTTAGAGAATTCACCTAATTCAGCTCATTTCATGGACGTTCCGTATGATGCTTGGTATAAAAAGAACTTAAGTAATGCAAAAAATGCAAGAATGCTTATTGATTCGTATGAATATTATTTTTATCCTGATGATCCAATTAAAAGAGAGGATATGGCAAATATTTTAGTTAATTCATATTTTTATTATACTAATAGTGATGAAAGTGATATCTTTATCACTCAAAATGTAAGATTTAACGATGAAGGTGCCATTTTACAAAAGTTAAAAAATAAAGTTGCAATTTCAAATGCGCTAGGATTAATAAATGGCGATGATTTAGGTAATTTTAATCCAGAAAACGGTGCAACTAGAGCTGAAGCATCTGCAGTTATTAAAAGATTACTAAAACTTCTAGAATTAATGTAATAAAATATTATTTTAAATTGTGTATTTTCTTATTGAATGATAGAATATAAAACGAGCTTAAAAATGACAGTAATGTAAATAATGTATATAAGAAAGTGAGAAATAATGACAATTAAAAAATTCAGAGATTTTAGATTAAGTGAAGAGATATTTAAAGCGATTGAGATGCTTAATTTTGAAAATCCAACAGATGTTCAAGAACGTGTAATACCGGCAATTCTTAATAAGAAAGATACTATTATAAAATCACAAACTGGGAGTGGTAAAACTGCAGCTTTTGCTATTCCTATTTGTGAGCTTATTAAATGGGATGAGTATAAACCACAAGTCCTTGTAGTGACTCCTACTAGAGAATTGGCTAGCCAAGTAAAAGATGATATTTTCAATATTGGTAGATTTAAAAGAATTAAAGCTGTAGCGGTTTTTGGAAAATCACCAATTGAAAGTCAAATTAAAGATTTAAATCAAAAAACTCATTTCGTTGTTGGTACACCAGGTAGATTAATTGATCTAATAACTAAAGGTGCTTTAGATGTTTCAAATATAAAATATCTTGTACTTGATGAAGCTGATGAAATGTTAAACATGGGTTTTATAGAGCAGCTTAAAGAAATTATTGATAAAATTAAGACAGATAGAATTACTACTTTACTTTCTGCAACTATGCCTAAGGACATAAAGAAATTATGTGAAGATTATATGAAAAATCCAAAGTATTTTGATATTCAAAATGATACTAATATGGAAGCTAGAGTTACTCAAAGTGTCTATAATGTTCAAGCGGAAAATAAGATTAATTTACTTAATGATTTATTAATATTCGAGAATCCTGATAGTGCAATAGTATTTTGTAATACTAGAAAATCTGTTGACAATATAGTAAAAGAATTTGAAGAATTAGAATATCCTTTTAAGAAACTTCACGGTGGTATGGATCAAAGAGAAAGAACTAAAGTTATGAACGACTTTAAGAAAGGTTATTTTAGATATCTTATAGCAACTGATGTAGCGGCAAGAGGGATAGATATTGAAAATGTAACTCATATTATTAACTATGATATGCCAATTGATAAAGATATATATGTTCATAGAATTGGTAGAACAGGCCGTGTTGATAATAAAGGAATTGCTATTTCAATAGTAACTCCAAAAGAAATGAAATTTTTTAATAAAATCCAAAGGAAACTTTCATATAAAATTGAGGTTAAAGAAAGACCATCTAAATATGCAATTAGAAAAAAGAAAATTAAATTTGTAAATAAAATTAAATCACGACCTAATTTGAAAAAAACAAAAGGTGCTGAGTTAACAAAAGAAATTCTTAAGCTTCATATAAACGCTGGAAAGAAAACAAAAATGAGACCTACAGATGTTGTTGGAGCAATATCAAACATTGAAAATGTTAATGCTTCTGATATTGGTATTATAAATATAACTGATGTGTCGACATTTGTTGAAATTTTAAACAATAAAGGCGAATATGTATTTGAAAAATTGCAAGCTACTCCTATTAAAGGAAGATTACGTAATGTAAGTAAGGCAAACAATTAGTTATTGAAAGGATATTATGAAAATAAATAGAATTACAAATCATATGGAAATATATAAAAATAAAGAAATTGCAAATTTAATTTCAAAATCAATGTTTAATCCAAATGAAGGAAAAATACAAAATATTGCTGAAAGCATATATTCAAAGCAACAAGGAATGTTTTTTACAGCTGAAGTTGATAATAAAGTGATCGGGATTATAGGACTTAATAGAATCAATCCTAAAAGAGCTGAAATACTTAATTTTTCAGTTGACGAGAATGAAAATGTTAAAGCCATTGAAAAGGAAATTATTGAAAATTTAAGATTAATTCTTACTGATACAAAAATTGTAATAGAAATTGATGATAGTGAAGTAAAAAAATATAGAAAAATGGGATTTGAAGCAAAGAAAATGCCATCTGATATTCTTGGATGCGGAACTTGGAAGTGTATAATTTAATTTTGGAGTGATAATATGAATAATATTGAAATTCTAAAGGATGATATTACAAAGATTTCTGTGGATGCAATTGTAAATGCTGCCAACACCTCATTACGTGGTGGCGGAGGCGTTGATGGTGCAATTCATAAAGCTGCAGGAATTGAATTGTTAAAGGAATGCCAAAAATTTGGACATAGAAAACCAGGTGAAGCTGTAATAACACTTGGTTACGATTTGCCTGCAAAACATGTTATTCATGCTATAGGTCCAATTTGGCACGGTGGAAAAAATAATGAAATTGCAATTTTAGAGAATGCATATAAAAATTCGTTAAGGTTAATGATAGAAAATAATATTGAAAGTATTGCATTTCCAAATATTTCTACTGGCGTTTATAGATTTCCTAAAGAAAAAGCTGCAAAAATTGCTATTGATACTATAAAAGAATTTTTAGAAAAATATAGTAATAAAAAAATTATTTTTGTTTGTTTTGACAATGAAAATTATAAAATATATAAAAATATTTTAAATATAATGTAAATAATTAAAGATTCCTTAATTGGAATCTTTTTTGTTTTATAAGATTATAGCGCGCTCTCTTTAAATGTCACATATTTGCTTAAAACTCCTATTTTGGGGTATAAAGTGACAATATGAAAGGAGAATCTGATGCTTATAAAAGTTAGAAATTTAAAGGTTTTGATAGTATTCTTAGTTTTAGTAGTATTAATTTCAGGATGTAATAAAAAAGAGATTAAATCGGAAAATAATGATAGTGATATAACTATCACTCAAGAAAATAATAATGAAACTGCACAAAACAAAACTGAAGATAGAATTTATGATATTGAAATCGAATCATTATTTGATTTTGAAATTAGTAATAGTAGTGAATGGAGTATTGAAAAACCATATATTAATCCTTTGGGAACAGAAGAATTTTACTCAAATATAGAAGTAATTAATGAATCCAATTATGATTTGAGTTTCGTAAATGCGGATAGTGTTTATGAAGATAAAGAAATTTATGGTAAAGTTTGGAAAATGATTATTTCGTTTGAGAAAGAAGTTACAACTGATATTACAGATTCCTATTTAAATGATTTAGAAAATTATGCAAAAGATTTAAATTGTGAAATAGAATATAAATATGGAAATGCTTTAGTATTTCATAAAAAAGTTGATGATGAAAATTATTGGTGGGCAATGGGTTATATGAACTATGAATATGAACTCGTAATAGATGTAATAAAGGAAAAAATTTTAAAAGTAGGTGATACATTAACAATCAAACCCGCAGATTATGAAAAACAAAATTTTAAATTTACAACCTATAATGAAAATAATAATTTTCAAACAGCAACATTTGATATTACAAATGGGTACGCTGAAATAAGTGCTGTAAATAGAAATCAATATGGAAATTATATAAGAGAATTTAATTTTAGTAGATGTCTTGATGAATATGAACAACTTCATTATTTTTCTGATAATTTAATGTTTGATGGTGAATCAAGTATATGGACGGTTGAATGGTTTGATGAGGATATTCCAGAAGAAATTACAATTAAATTAGAAAATAATGGAATTTTAGAAAAAGTTGAATACGGCGAGGAAATGGGAGCTATTTTAGTTGAAGCCGAAAATGTATTTGATGTAAAGGTAATACCATCTGGAAAGAATCGCATTTTTATTTCTCATCCACTATATTCATATCAAAACTACCATTTTGATACAATGCCTAATGGTGATTATTTAATTTATGTACCTTCGGGATATTGGGATGTTACAATTATTCCGGAAAGCGAAACAAATCTCTCCAGTTATACAACAACAATGGTCCCTGTTAATTCAGGTGAAATGACAAAAGTTAAAGTACCTTTTAGCTTAACAAATGAACTTAAATATAAAATTGGGGAAGTTGATCAAGGAATAGATATTTTGAATATAAAAGAAGTAGACAATAAAGTGAATATTAGATTTTCTTTAGTTGATAAAAATACTCAGGAAATTTTACCGAATATAGAAAATACAGAAGCTTTTGAGGGAACTTTTAAAACAGAAATTGATTCTATAAATAGGGTTAAATCACCACCGAATATTGTTCTTGCTGTAGATTCTTCAGGATCGATGAAAGGACAAATGGAAAAAACAATAAAGTCTGCTAAATTATTTATTGAAAGTTTACAGGAAGATGCTAATATTCAAATTATTGATTTTGATTCAAAAGTAACTACAATGGGTGGTTCTTCTAAAGAAGAAGCATTACAAAATTTAAGCAAAATAAGAGTTGGTGGTGCAACAGTTTTATATGATGCAACTATTCAAGCTTTAGATAGTTTAGATGGTTATGAAAGGCCTACTATTGTATTATTTACTGATGGTGAAGATGCAAATTTATATGATACTGCAAGAGGAAGTGTTTCTGATAAAGAAAATGTACTAAATGCAATTAAAAATAGTAACATTCCGATTTATTCAATAGGTTTTGGTGAAAATCCTGATAAAGTAACTTTAGGAAAATTTGCAGAAATTTCAAATGGACAATATTTTAATGCAAAAGATGAAACTGCTCTAAATGAGGTTTTTAAATCAATTAATGACAGATTAAGTAATACTTATGAATTAATTTATAATAGACCAAAGGAGTCACAGCTATGTGATATTCCAGTAGTTTCATTTGTTATAGATACAAGTGGTTCAATGACAAATCTTTCGGAAGAATATAATAGTATTAGAATAACAAATGTTAAGAATTTATTTCATGAATTTATTATAAATTTACCAGATGATATGCAAATGCAGTTAGTAGAATTTAACCAAGATATAAATTTATTGCAAGCAATGACTATTGATAAAACTAAAATTTTAAGAGAAGTTGCTGATTTGTATGCAGGTGGTGCGACTGAGATATTAGGATCAGTTGAAATCGGATATAAAATGTTAAAATCTGTTCCGTCAACAAGTAAAGTTCTTGTATATTTAACAGATGCAGCATTAGAAGTATATGATGATGAGTTCAATTATTTCAATCTAATTCTTGATAAGATGAAAGAAGATAATATCAAAGTTCTTTGGATTGGAATGGGTGTAGAAGATAGTGAAGATGCATTTATTTATGCTTCCGAGAAATCAGGAGGAAAATATATTATTACAGAAGACCCAAAAATATTGAAATCTGTTTTTGATGAGATGATTAAAGAAGTTAGAGAGGAACCCAAATCAGAATTAATTTCAACTAAAATAATTATTAATAAAGTAGATAAAACAGGGGAATTAAGTAATTACTCAGCGTCAGTGCTTTCAAATCTATCCCCTAAAGAGAAAAACGATTCAATTTCAGAATCCGAAACAATAAATTATTCATTTATGGAATTGCCTAAGTTAAAAGATTATGAAACTGCAAAATTTATTACAGGAGATACAATGGATGTAACAGAATCGAAAATAATAAAAAGAATTAAACTAAATAGTGTAAATAAAACTAATGACGCAATTAAAATAACTGCAAACGAATTAGTGTATTTATCAAAAATAAAAGGCCTTGAACCTCCAAGTGGTTATAGATTTTTGGCAATGACATTGGATATTGAAAATATTATAAAAGAGCAAGAAGTAATGGTATATCCTGATGGAAGTGGACATCCTTCAGCGTGGGTTTCAAAATCTTCAGATGGAGAATTGAAAAAAATTAAAATTCCATATTTAATTCCTAATTACACATCACATTTTTATGTAGGATATAACAGTTCAGGGAATTATCCTGCATCTGCTGAAACATGGCTTGCAGAGAAACCAATATCGAATCCAAGTAATTTTTCAATATCTATTGAACCTGAGAAAATAATTAATGGAACAATGATTTTCCTTGTTCCAGATAATGTAATGAATCAATTGTCACTTCATTATTATGATGTGAATTACGGTCATATTGATATTCCGCTTATAGGAAAAATGACAGTTCCTAATGAGGAAGTTAAGTATTTACCTAAAACAGCAACTGGTAAATTAACAGACACTTTCTCAATGGAAATGAATGGTTTTACAGATATGAATAAAGACGATTTTGATTTTAATATATTTAATTTAGAAAATAGTATAATTAGAAAAGTTGAAGCCAATTTTATATCTAAAATGCAAGCACTAATTGACATTAATCCGCGTGAAAGGGTGAAACTTGAAATAAATACAGAAAAAGGGGATTTCTATATTCCAATAAATGAGATAACTTCTTCAATCCCTTCAGGATTTATTTCTAAATTAATGATTTCTCCTGGATCATTTAATAAAATATATATGTGTTATCAAATTCCAAATATTTTAAAAGATAATGATTTTAACATATTTGTTGAATTAAAAGATGAAGATGCATTAATTGGAACTGATATGAAACAGTATAAAATGACTGATGATTATTTTTCTAATGAATATTTTAAATTAAAAGTGAATGATTTGATAAAAATTAAAGAAGGTGATTTTGAGAATTGTGTAATTGCTGATATAACAATTGAAGATATAAAAGATGATTACAGTAGTTATGGAATTCCAGAGTTATTTAGTTTACAATCGGAGGACTATGATGAAACAGCTGAGAATAGCGGTTTTAGTTATAACCCTGAATTAAGAGATGTATATGAAAACACTAATGATTTACTTTTTGGTTTTTCTGAAAATACTATAATTTTTGATGGTACAAATAGAAGAGGTTTTTTAACATTTTACCTTGATGATGAAAGTATTAATAAAGAATGGTATTTAAATTCTACTGTTTTTGATGAATTAAACTACAAAACTACTGTAAAAGACTTTGATAAAGGTTACTTAGTTAATAAAACAGAATATGAAAAAGATTACTATTATTCTGAAAAATTAAATGAAGTACTTGCTAAAGTTATAAATAAATATAATTCAGAACATCCTGAATCATCGAGAAGTTTAAAAAGTGGAGATATTACTATTGAAAAACAAACTGTTGAAGCTCCTTCAATATCTGTGTATGGAGCAACTGTGTTTGAAGAAATTAATTCAGTTGATAAACTAAAGGGAATTTTAAAGGAATTAAAATATATTCCTTCTGAAAATGAATATGTACCATTTACTTATAAGTATTCAAAAGAGGCTGTATTAACACAAGGCTATGGTACGGTTTCAGATCTTGCTAACCTTAGTATAAAAGCTTTTTCAAAATTAGGATATAGTCCTAAATTAAAATTTGCTAATCTTACTGAAAAGGGTAAAGACATTTTAAAAGATATTTCAAAAGTAGATAATATTAAGATAGATAGTGTACCTGCAATAGTATATAAGGAAAATGATGTGAACCATACTTTTGTTATTCCTTTTATGACAGAAATTGAAAATATTAGAAGTCTTGTATATTTTGAAAATAGCGATACTCCAGAGCTTGTATCCGATGCAATATCTATGAGAATTTTTGTTAATGCAATATCTAAAAATGAAAATGCAAGCGCGAAAATATCAGATTTTAGTGATGCCTTAGCAGGAGAGGTTGATGATAGAATAGTCACTTCTGAAGTTGATTTACTTAATACAACAATTAATACTGACACATTAAGCCTTGATGCAATAGATATAAGTTTCGTGAAGAATCAAAATAAAATCAGTTCAATTGTTATGACAAAAGGAAAAAATATATGATATGTCAATTGGCGAAAAGCAATCTGTTGAAATATTGAAAGTCCTATACGAAGGAAATGATATTTTAATAATGGACGAACCAACAGCAGTATTAACTCCACAGGAAACAAAGAA
>JAUCFZ010000056.1 GCA_030377915.1 Clostridiaceae bacterium HSG29 | reverse complement strand
TGGGCAATTATATCTTTGATAATTAGTTTTATTATTTTCATAAAAAAAGATGTATTGGTATAAATAAGGAATGATATTTATGTATAAAAAAATAATTTTGCCTTTAATTCTTATAATTGTTTTCCTTTCATCAATTATATTTTTAATAGGAATAAAAGAGTCAATTAAATTATCTGTTATTAAAGAAAAACCAATAATAAGGATTTCGGATTCTGAAGTGCTAAGTAGTGTTAAAAAATCTGATAAATATACTATTTTAATGCTAGGGGATTCTATAGGTCTTGGTTTTGGCGATGAAAGTGGTTTAGATATTGGAAATTATTATAAATCAATTCAGACTCAGTATGATAAAGAAAATATTGAAACAGTAAATTTAGCGGTTAATGGGGCTAAAATTAAAGATTTGCTAAATCAAATTCAAAAACAGGAAATTAGTGAATTAATCAAGCATTCAGAATTGATTATTATTTCTATTGGTGGTAATGATATGAAAAAAATATTAGATTCGTCAAATTTGAATTTACTTATTGATTATCAAGAACTTGCACAAATGTATGAATGGAACCTTAAAGAAATTCTTGATAATATTAAAAATTTAAATTCTAAAGTCAAGATTGCTATGATTGGATTGTATAATCCTTATGGAGAAGATATTCCAAAAGAGAAAATACAAATATTAATTAATTGGAATCACTTAACTAGAAGTATTATTGAAAACTATAGTGAAGTTGCATATGTTGGGACATATGATTTATTTAAATATAATTTAGATAAATACTTGGCAATTGATGTTTTTCATCCAAATGCCTTAGGGTATAGAACTATTAGTAGTGAGTTATTATTAGTAATAGATGGAATAGAAGAATGAAAAAAAGAGCTTTCATTTCAAAATATGAAGGCTCTAATTATTTGTTTTGTATTTTTATAGTTCATTAACTTTCCAGTTTTTATCAACCCATATTCCAATAATTTCTACATCCTTAAACCATGTTTTAAGAAGTTTCATTGAATCTTTTATTTGAATAATTTGCTCTTCCTTTTCTGCTGGATTACCACCACAATCATAATGACCTACCATTGCTATTACATTAGATTTATGCTTATAAATTGATGTTTCAAGTCTGTTTTTAATTGAATCTACTAATACTTCATTGATGTTTTCTGCAAGTATTTTATTAGGACCTGCCTCAGTAATTGTATCTACATAATCTGCCTTGTATTTATTAATTAAATATTCATTAACAGGAATTTGAACTCTACCATCCATACAATTTACTGTTGTTACAAAACTACCGTGATTTGACATATTTACCTCCCAAATAGTGTTTTCCTTATTCTAATACATTGTTAATATATTGTCAATAATTTGAGTGAAATGTTCCGTACGCTATAATTAAATATTGTATTATTATTCTAGGAAATATGTTATGATTATTAAAGTTAAGTGTATTATAAAAGAGGGGATATAATGAACAAACAAATAAAAGCGGATATATCATTATTACTAGTTACATTAGGATGGGGGATTTCATTTATTTTAACAAAAGACACATTAGATTTTATGAAACCATTTAATTTCATTGGAATTCGATTTTTAACAGCTTTTTTTCTTTCAGCAATATTCTTTTTTAAGAGATTTAAAGACTTAGATAAAAAAACATTTAAGCATGCATTAATTCTAGGAACTGTTTTATTTATAGGATATTTATTTCAAACCATTGGCATTCAATATACTACAGTTACAAATTCGGGTTTTATTACAGGATTTTCAGTTGTAATTGTACCAATTATTGCAATATTCTTATTAAAACATAAACCAGAAAAATCTGCAATATTAGGTACAATATTAGCAATTATTGGTTTAAGTCTTATGAGTATTAAACCAGGATTTAAAATTAATATCGGTGATACTTTAACACTTATATCTGCATTTGCATTTGCAACACATATAATATTAACAGGTGAGTTCTCTAAAGAGGGTAAACCAATTTTAATTGGTGTTATACAAATTGGAGTAGTTGGTTTTTTAGGGCTTTTTAGTACTATTTTTGAAGGTGGATTTATTATTCCAACTGAAATTATAGTTTGGAAAAACATTTTATTTCTAGCAATAGTTTGTACTGCGGCTGCATTTATTATTCAAACAGTAGCGCAGAAATATACGACTGCAACACATACAGCACTTATTTATATTACTGAACCTGTATTCGCAGCGATGTTTGCATATATTTTGATTAATGAAAAACTTGATACTCAAGCAATATTTGGGGCAGCTTTAATATTAATAGGAATGTTTAATGCAGAAGTTTTTCCGAATTTAAAAAAATATTATATAAATAAGAAAATTAAAAAAATATAAAAATCATATAAAAACGTTTATTATAAAAAAATAAACGTTTTTTTGTTTTATATTTTTATCAAATCCTTTATTTAGTATATAATATAATTAGTAATTGAAGCGATTACGTGAATAAAATAATATTAATATTTATTAGAAAACTAGGGGGAAGTATGAAACGAGTAAAATTAGAAATTATTATCACAATTTTCTTAATTTTATCTTTATTTGGATTTAATTCGCTTTATTATTCGATAGATACAGATAAATTTAAATTTGACGATAATAGGATTGAAAAAGAGATATCAATTATTACAGATGAATATTATCAGGGGCATATTGCAGGATCTAAAGAAAATAATGAATTAGCTAAATACATAGAAGAATCGCTTTTAAACGATGGATATCAATCTTCAAATGAAACTGTTAATGTTAATTCGTTTAAAATGTTATCTGTTATTCCTGATCCTGAGCCTGTAATGGAATTAGGGACAGAGATATCACAGATATCGTATAGAAATTTTGAAGATTATCGCATTATAAGAAATTCTTATTCAGGAAATATTAATTATGAAGATGAGTTATTTTTTGTAAAAGGCAATTTAAATTCGTTGAATCCTGAAGACGTTAATGGGAAAGTCATTGTTACTAGTCTTTATGCAAATCAGCAGCAAACAATAGATAATGCAAACAAATTAGGTATTCGTGGTATTTTATATTCAGCAGAATATCGATATTCAAATATTGAAAATCGACAATTAGGAATTGGTAAAAAAACAGCAAATAATTTATTTATGGCTAATATTAGTGGTTCAATGTATGAATCATTAAAAGAAGTAGCGGAAGATAATAATGGGAGTATTCCTTATAGTAAAATAGTAATAAATGATTCTTATATAAATAATAAAGGAAATAATATTGTGGCAATGGTAGAAGGAACTGATCCTACTCATGAATTATATATAGTATCACATTTCGATGGTAAAGGAAAATTAGCCGAATCTTATTATCCAGGTGCTACTAAAAATGCTTCAGCAATAGCAATTATGCTAGAATTAGCAAAAGTTATTCATGATAGTAATTATCAACCGGAGTATTCAATTGGTTTTGTATTTTTAGATGGACATGAACTTGGGAATATTGGTGCAGAAGCATTTTTAAAGAAGTATCATGATAATAATAAGACTCAAGAATTTGTTGTTTTAAACGATATCGGAGTGGATTATAGTGATAAATTATTCTTGAATAATTCAAGTAGAAATATTATACCAACTGAAGAAGCAAATATAGTTAATGCAAAAGCAGCTATGCTTAGTAGAGATGCTGATATAAATATATCGCGCTTTAACAGTTATTATTATACTGAGGGTATTTTCCCTGGTTCAACAGCAGAATATTTTGCAAACGAAAAAACTGCAGTCATAGAGCTTAAGAATATGGATATGTTGGAAAGTAAATCTTTTATTAATACGACTGAAGATACTAAAGAAAAAGTTGATTTAGAAAAAGTAATGGATGTAGAAACAATACTTATACATTATATTTATTATGAAATTATGGGATTTTTTGATTTAAATTATTTGATATTTCCAGAACGTTTTATAATTAATGCAATATTTGTTTTTATATTATTTATTAATTTAATTAATTTATTATATAAATATAATCCTTCTTTAAAGATTAGAAAAATGACGATTCGAGATGTTTATTTATCAATACCTTATAATATTTTCAAAAAAATTATAGCAATTATTGTACCAACTGTAATTATGTTGTTTATAATGGTGTGTGTATTATCTATTCCACATTATACATCAAGTAGTTTAGCTGGGGCTGGTTATGATAATTATTTACCATATATTCATATTAAGCATACTTTTTTATATATTAGAATGTTAATTTTTAGTGGAATTGATGCAATAAATTCTGATGTAGTAAATGTTATTATTATTGCTTCAATAAAATCTTTTAAATTATTAACAGCGAGTTTAAGTATAGCGTTTGTTTTAGGTATTGGGCTTGGAATGCGAAACGGATTAAAAAGAAGCCAAATACGAACTTTTTTAGGTTTAATGGTTTTTTCTATTCCAGATGTAGTGATTAGTTTAGGTGCTCTATATAGTATTATTTATTGGTTTAAAGATATTTTTATAACACCTGAGACATTAAGAACTATTGTTATGCCAGGATTTGCAATGATTATTGTTCCGGCAATTTATATTGCACGAATTATAGAAGTTGCTGTTATTGAAGAAAAAGATCAATCTTATATTTATGGTGCTCTTTCTCGTGGAGTTAGTAAGCGCGGTGTTATATGGCGTTATATTTTTCCTAAAGTGATGAGTAAATTATTTGATACGATGGGGATTGTTATCCGTATTGCCATTATTAATCTAATAGTAGTTGAATATATTTTCTCTGCTCTAGGAATTGGTAGTTATTTAATGAATAATTATAGAGATGCGTTTTTTGTTATATATATTTCCTTTGGATTCGGGCTTATGTATTTTATATTAACATCGTTTTTTAAGCTTCTTAGTTGGTTAATAAATCCACTGAAAAGGAGGATAGTATAATGAAAAGGATAAATATATATTTGATATTAGGAATTGTAATTGTATTGTTTTTTTCAGTGATGATAATGTTTCCAAGATTATTTACAGATAAAAGTCCTTATGAAATTGTAGGAGTAGAAAGTTATAAAACAGAAGAGGGCGATTATTCTTTTAGAGCACCGGCATATGAACCAAGTGAACGTTTTTTATGGGGAACAGATGATTCTGGTAGAGATATTTTTAGTTTTATTATTTATGGTGCAAGGCTTACATTGATAATTGGATTATCTGTTGCTTTTTTAAGATTCTTATTTGGGCTTATAATTGGTATTCGTGCAGCTTTGGGGAACTCCTTTAGCACATTATTTATTGATCAATTTAATAATGTATTTAATGCGATTCCACCACTGATTATATGTCTTATTATATTAAGTATTGATTATTTAAGTGCATTGCCTAAGACTTATTCAATAATAGTATTTATTACAGTTATGACTCTTGTAGAGTGGGCGCGTGTTGCAACTTTTATTAGAGATCGCGCTGAAGAAATTTTAGAAAAAGATTTTATTAAAAGTGAGCGTATTATTGGGAAAAGTGATACGGCTATTGTTTTTGAAAATTTACTTCCTCATATGTTTTCTGAATTGATTATTTTATTTTTCATGGAGATTTCTCGTGTTTTAACACTTATGATGCAATTAGGTATATTTGGTATTTTTATTGGAAATTTGAAAATTGTTGCAGATACAGCGGCAGGAGTAATTGTAGGGAAAATGACCAGTTATGAGCCTGAATGGGCAGCTATGTTAGGATCAAGTAAAAATTATATACGTGTTGCACCTTGGATTGTCTTAGCGTGTTCTTCTATGTTTTTCTTAGCTGTTTTAGGATTTAATTTTATGGGTGAAGGTTTAAGGATGCTTTATCAAGAAGGAAATAGATTATTTAAAAATAAAAAACAATTTATAAGTACAATAATAGTAATAGTTTTATTATTTATTGCAGCTTTTGGAATAACTTATCAGCCAGCAGTTGCATTAACTATGAAAAAAGAAACTTTTAAAGATTTACCTCAAAAAGCACTTGTTGGAATGGAATCAACAAATAAAATTGCAGAAGAGATTTCTGAACGTTTTGAAATATTAGGGCTTATTCAAACTAAAGATAAATATGTTTTTCCTTATGAAATACCTTCATATAACTATGTAATATCAAAACAAGTTATGGTTGAGTATAATAGTATTATTAAAGAAATTAAGGAAGTTGGTATTTTATCATTTGGTTCATATAATGTTGATGGCGAAGTTGTGGATTTAAGAGAAACGGATATAATAGGGAAAGATTATGAAACGGAGTCTTTTAGAAATCATGTAGCTGGTGCATTTGTTTTACTTGAAGGAGATTTCTTTGATGAAGAAGGGAAAGTGTTTTTTAGTCAACGGTTAATAGATGAAACGGATGCATTAGGAGTAATTATAGCTGTAGAAAATATAAATGAAAAAAATATGGGCATAGTTTCTTTAACTAAACCAATAATTACTGTTGGGAAAAGTGATGCGGATACTCTTATAAATAAAAATATAAGCATTGATATTGAAACTGCTAATTATGGCGGATATGGTAATAATATAGTTGGCCAGATTGAATGTCCAAATAGTACTAAAAATACAAAAGGTGTTATTATTGGATTTGAATATAATTACATTAATGATGAAATTGGTAGAGAGCAATTAAATACGGCATTTGATTTTATTGAATCAATAGTAGCGAATCAAGATAGGCTTAAGCGTAATGTTGTTATTGTTTTTTGGGATGGCGCATATGATAAGAATTTATCTGGGCTAAATAGTTATTATAATGAGTATTATTATACAATTAAGCACTCGCTCGTATATATTGATATGACAGGGCTTTATAAAGAAGAAGGAATACAAGATAAAATAACATATAATTCAGATTATATTACTTTAACTAAGCCAGATAGTTATAGTATAGCAACATTTTTAGTAGATGAATTAGGTCAAAGTAGCTACGAAGAAATAACTTTAAAAGAGAACTATTCGGTTTTTTATCATAAACGAGGCATACAAACTCTATATTTTGGAACAAATGGAAATGTACGAAATGATAAATTAATTAAAGATTTAAGTGAAGCAATAGTTGAATCGCTTGTTCGAATAATGTATTAGGAGGTGCCATATGGACAATGTAAATACAGTACTGGATGTAAAAAATTTAAAAGTGGCACTTAAATTTGGCGAAATATTTAAAGATGTTGTAAGAGGTATTGATTTTTCTTTAAAAGAAGGGGAAATTTTAGGAATATTAGGAGAATCTGGTAGTGGTAAATCTGTTACAGTGAAAAGCCTTTTAGGTCTTATGCCAGAAGCTATAATACAAAGAGAAGGAGAAGCAATTTTTGAGGATCATGATTTGCTTTTAATGAGTTCTAAAAAATTAAAAAAAATTCGTGGAAAATCAATAGGATTTGTTTTTCAAAATTCTAATAGTAGCATGAACCATTTTATGTCGATTAATGGTCATTTTAAAGAAATGTATAGTGTGCATCAATTACCTTATAAAAAAGAAAATGTTCTAAATCTTCTTAAAGAAGTTGGTATTAAAGATCCGGAAGTACTTATTCAAATGTACCCTCATCAATTAAGTGGTGGTTTAAGTCAAAGAGTTGGAATAGCATTAGCACTTTGTCATAATCCTAAAATTATTATTGCAGACGAACCAACTAGTTCTATTGATGCATCACTTAGAACAAAGATTCTAGAACTATTCAGTCAAATTAATAAAAAACATGGAACAGCAATTATTTTAATTACACATGATTTTAAGGTAGCTCAAAAATATTGTGATAATGTAGCAATTATGTATGGTGGTATATTTTTTGAATATGGCGAAACACAATTAGTATTTAATAAACCGATTACTCCATATACAGCTTCACTTAAAAAATGTGCTGAGTCATTATATAATAGTGATAAAGTATTATATCAATTAGAAGGATACTCACCATCACCTTTAAATTTTGAAGATAATTGTCCTTTTGCAGAAAGATGTGATGCTAGAGTGACTAAATGTAATGAAAGAATGCCACAGAAAACATTATCTGAAAACCGTATATTTAGATGTTGGAATCCTTTAGATATTGTGAAAAGGGCGTGTAATGATGAAAATTAAATTATTAGAAGTTAAATCCTTAAAAAAGTATTTTTATATTAAATCGTCAATATTATCATCAAAACGTGTTATTAAAGCAGTTAAAACAGCGAATTTTTATGTAAATCAAAATGAAGTATTTGGATTAATAGGGGAATCTGGATCTGGAAAAACAACTATATCAAATATTATTATGGGTATTTATGATGCGACAGAAGGTGAAATATTTTTTAATGGAAAATCTAATAAAGAGTGGTTAAAAAAACATAATGTTGCAAATTATAGAAAAGATGTTCAAATTGTTTTTCAACAATCAAAAGAAGTATTAGATCCTAAAAGAACTGTAGAACAACTATTAAAAACATCACTTAAACTCCATAAAATTGTTCCTAAAGATGAATTTGATAATGAAATTGATAGATTACTTTCAATTGTTGGGCTTAATCCTCTTGATAAAACTAAGAAACCTACTGCTTTTAGTGGTGGTCAACTTCAAAGAATTTGTATTGCAAGAGCATTATCTGTACGTCCAAAATTGATTATTTTGGATGAACCAGTATCTGCTTTAGATGTGAGCGTACAAGGGCAAATTATTAATTTGTTAATGGAATTAAAAGAGAAAGAAACACTTACATATATATTGATAAGCCATGATTTAAATGTTGTAAAGCATATGTGTGATCGTATTGCAGTAATGAAAGATGGAGAAATTGTAGAAATTGCTGAAACAGAAAAAATGTTTAATGCACCACAAGCAGCTTATACAAAAGAACTAATAGAAAGTATATATGAGTAATAAAAAAGAGAAAATCAGTTTATTCTGTATTTTCTCTTTTTCTGTTTTTATTATTATTTAATTACTTTTAATGCTTTAAGACCTGCTTGATGCATAATATATTTATTTGGTGAAGCAGTTCCCATTGGATGTGAAGCATAGTTATAAGCATATATATCATAAGCAGTTGCTTTATTTTGAACAGCAATACCTACTGAATTGATTACTTCAGCAACTAATTGAGGACCTGATAATTGAGCACCTAATAAAAGCATACTTTCTTTATCAAAAAAGAATTTACCATCAATTTTTCTAGTGTTTGGTAATGTAATTGGATGTCTATCATGTGCACTTTGTTCAATTTGAATAACTTCAAATCCAGCAGTTTCACATTGAGACTTTGTCATACCAGTTGCAGCATAATATTTTCCATCTACACAAGTAGAGAAAAGGTTACAAATTCCAACTGGAGCAAGAACTCTTTTGTTTTCAAATAAATTATAAGCAGCATTACGACCTTCTTTTGCAGCAATAGAAGCTAAACGAACTCTACTATAATCATCAGAGAATAAATCTTGCTTAGAAGCACAGTCACCAATTGCAAAAATTGAATCATCAGAAGTTTTTTGGAAATCATCAACAATAACTCCAGCTCTTTCAACAGTTAAGCCACAATCATCAGCTAATTTTGTATTTGGATATGCTCCAATAGATAAGAAAACTAAATCTGCATCTAATTCCTCACCATTATTTAATATAACTTTTTCAACTTTTTCAGTTCCTTTAAAGCTTTCTACAGCAATTCCTGTTGCAATTCTAATACCTTTATTAGTTAAATTAGCTTCAATTTCTTCAGAAGTTGTTGATTCAAAAGCAACATTAAGTACATGAGGTGCAAGTTCAACAAGAGTAATATTCTTATTTCCCATTTTTTCAATTTCATCAGCTAATTCTACACCGATAAATCCTCCACCAACAATAACTACAGACTTTGCAGCTTC
>JAUCFZ010000055.1 GCA_030377915.1 Clostridiaceae bacterium HSG29 | reverse complement strand
AAACTTACTGTCAATTGGATTTGGAATACTCAAATAAATGACAAATAATGTTATAACCGCTATAATATCAATATAAAATCTTCTTTTTAATTTATTATTATTCTCATAAAAAAGTTTTCCGAATGTCGAAATAGGAACAGCTAAAATTAAAAGCATAATTAATTTCTCCAAATTCTTTATTGTGTCATTTGAAAAATTAAATTCTCTATTTAATATTATTCCAACTACAGCTAGCATTATTGATATACAAGCAGTTTCTGGAAATCGTTGAAAACTTGATTTTAATTTTATAACTATATTACTTATTCTATTCAGAATTTTCATTCTAACATCTCCTTTTGTTGAGACATCATATCATAAAAAAACCAGAGGGATTACCATTAGCATCTTGAAATACTAATGGTTTATTTTCATAATATCCTACTTTTATTGTTTCATTTGCAAAACAAAATGATATCCCCATGGTTATTGATATTATCAATATGCTAAATAATATTTTCTTTTTCATTTGGCTAACTCATTTCTTATATTTACATATCCTTTAATAATTTTTCAATTGTTGATTTCAACTCATTTTCGACCTGATGTGAATCTTTACTTTCTCTTGAATCTTTACCAACAATAGAATTAAATACATAATGAGTTGCAACAAGATCACAATTATCATGTATTGCATATGCACCACTCATAAGCAATCTATCACTTCTATTAGGGTTTCTATTAAATTCATTATACATTATTTCTATAACATCTTTATCTCCGATATCCATAATATTGAAATAAAATTTCAATTTTCTGTTTCCATAGCTGTTATTAATTAATTTATCAACAAAATCAAATCCTTTATCTTTGCTTAATTTAAGCATTGCTAATAAATCATATTTTACTTCTCTCATTGAACCTTCATAAGGTCTATATTTAATTTCCAAACCTAATGATACATCAGTTAAAGTCTCCTCTTTAACATATCCAATATATTTTTCGTTATTAATTAAAAAGTCTTCACCTAAAATTACCATAAGACTATTTAAAATAACTTTTGCTTTGAATCCTTTTCTCATTAGCATCATACCAATACCTAAAAGAACAAATTGTGAATAATAACTATCACTACGCTCAAAATTCTTTGAATAATTAATTATTATTCTTTTAAATACTTCATATCTTATTTCTCTTACAGTTAGCATTGCTAACAAATTGTAAGTATTATTAACAGTAAAATTAGGTGATTTGTCAAGATTTGTTATTCCTTCTCTTTCAGCAAATAATGCTTCTTTGTAAATAAGTTTTGCAACTTTTAGAAGTTTAAATTTTTCTGACACTGCCAATTTTTTTATTCTACTCAAATCAAATTCATTTCTAATTTCTATTAGTGCATCTTGTTTAGCATTCATATAATCATCCTTTCTTCCATCACTTTCAACATAAACTATTACTTCATTATATACCATTTTAAACAATATTTAAACCAAGAATTTTTTGTTTACGTTTTCGTATAGTTGTTATATGATATAACAATTATAAAGGAGGAAATATTATGGTTTGTGAAAAATTAGACACATGTGATTTTGTAAATTGTTGCGAACAATTTAAAAAATCAATTGTAGCAAAAGGTTTTATCCGCATGTATTGTGAAAGCGAAAAAATGAATGAGTGTATTAGAAAAAAATTAAGTGCTAAATATGGAAAAGAAATAGTTCCTAAAAATATGATGCCAAATGGCTCTCCCCTTCCTAGTACATCAACTAGTGATTGGGATGAAAAAGCTCTTCAGTATAGAAAACATTTATAAATAATCAAAACCATAAAAGCTCCCTAATAAAAATGGGAGCTTTATATGTTAATAATATCATTTAATTTTACTTTTTTAATAAAATTGCTATTTTTAAATTCTAATACATATTTACAATCTAACATTAAAGGAGCAATCCTCCATGGTTTTATATTCTTAATAATTTTTATTATTTTTTTATCTTTATTAAGATAAATTACATCTAATGAAATTTTCATAAAAAACATATGAATTCCTTGAGTTTTTAAAATATAGCAATTCTTATCACTTATATTCTTTTTTAACATTAATCCTTTAAAACTTTTAAAAAAAGTGTCTAAATAAATGATATCCTCAAAATAATTATTTATATCTAAATTCATAAATCACCTACATTTCCATCAGTTGAATCATTACTGGTCCAAGAAGAATTATAAATATTGTTGGAAATATAAAGAAAAGTATTGGAAATAATAACTTAATAGGTGCTTTCATAGATTTCTCTCTTGCACTTTGTTTTCTTTTTTCCCTTACTAACTTCGATTGTATTCTCAAAATATTTGTTATTGATACTCCTAATTCATCTGCTTGAATAATAGAACCTATAAACGTCGAAAGATCAGATACATTACATCTACTTGATATATTTTTGAGTGCATCTTTTTTTTGAATACCTAACCGTGTTTCTTTTAACATCGTTTCAAATTCAATACTTAGATTTGATTTTGTTGATTTAATAAACCTATCAACTGCACTATCAAAAGAAAGGCCAGCCTCAACAGTTACAGTAATCAAGTCAATTGCATTAGGCAATTCCTTTTCTATAGCATTTCTCCTCTTGGCGATTTTTCTTGATAAACTAAAATAAGTAATTGCATTAACAAATAGCATCACAAATATAAATATTGCTAATAATTGAATATTTTCTAACTTCAAAACACTTTTAAATATAAAAGTAAATATAATAGAAAATGATATACTTGAAGCAAATTTATAAAAAACCCATTTTTCCTTAGTAATTTTAGGAAAAAGACCAGCAGAAGATAATTTCAATTCCAATTTTCCAAGATAACTTCCTGGTGTCATTAGAGATAATTTTTTACCTATATCTTCTGTTGCTTTCTTAAATGTTTTCTCATAAAAAGTTTTCTCATTTCTATCATCAATTTCATTATACATGCTATCATTGGAAATATTTTTTAGTCTTCTTCTAATCTGAGCTTTGGAGTTCACAATTTTATTTAAAATAATTAAAAACAGAAGAAATACTATTATGAATACTAATATACTAATTAAAATAGTCATTTCCTTCCTCCAATCTATACATCAATGTCGACAATCTTCTTAATGAAAAAAGCTCCAATCAGTTCACTAATTACAGCAGAAATCAACAATATTTTGCCAATTCCTGTATTAAAAAGAACACTAATATATTCCTTATTTATTAATAATAATACTAAAATTAAAGCAACTGGCATTAGCCCTATAACCATTCCTGACATTCTCCCTTGCGCTGTTAAAGTTTTTATTTCACCCTGAATTTTTATTCTTTCTCTAATAGTTTCTGAAATATTACTAAGAATTTCTGCTAAATTTCCTCCTGTTTCCCTTTGAATTTTTATTGCAGTAATCATTAAGGATAAATCTTTGCTATCAACTCTGCTTGTTAAATTATCAAGTGCTTCACTAGCATTTACCCCTAATGACATTTCTTTTAAAAGTATTTTAAATTCTTTTCCAACTGGATCTGGCATATCTTTTGCTACAGAATTTACTGCCTGCATATATGAGTAACCTGCTTTTAAAGAATTGGCAAGTATACTAATTGCATCTCCTAATTGTTTTTCAAATAAAGTAACTCTTCTTTTTTTTAGGTTATTTAAAAATAATACAGGTATAATCCAAAATACAGGAACAATAATAATAACTTTTATATTTTTAAATATAAAATAAAATATTATTGTTAAAATTAATATTATAATAATTCTAATTGCATTAAATTCCTCAATTGATAGTCCAACATCTGAATTGATAAGAAGTTTTTCTGTTTTTCCTATTTTATTACTTTTTCTTTTTTTATTATTAATATCTTTTAAGAAATTTGTAATATATGATTTCTCATTTTTTTTATTATTTTTTTTCTGATTAGTAGTATTGGAAATATCAACAAATTTATCTATTCTTGTTTTTACCTTCTTCTTTTCGTTTATTAATATTCCAACACCTAAAATTAATGTCAATATCAGTATAAATATAGAAATTACAATTAATAACATAATAACACCTTCTTTTATGAAAAAATTGATAAAGGAATTTTTATTCCTTTTTCCTTTAATTTTTCTACAGACTTCGGCATAATTCCAGTATATACAAAATTTCCAACAACTTTTCCTGTATTTGATAAATTCTGTCTCTGAAATTTAAAAACATCCTGCAATACTATAACATCATTTTCCATCCCATGAACTTCAGTAATATTTGTAATTTTTCTACTTCCATCTTGCATACGTGTCTGTTGAATAATTACATCAATTGCTGATGAAATCTGATTCCTAATTGCTTTAATCGGCAAATTCATTCCTGACATTAAAACCATTGTTTCTAATCTTGATAACATATCCCTTGGTGAATTAGCATGCCCAGTAGTTAATGAACCATCATGTCCTGTATTCATAGCTTGAAGCATATCAAGAGCTTCTCCACCTCTTACTTCTCCAATAACAATTCTATCTGGTCTCATTCTTAATGAATTTTTTACCAAATCTCTAATTGTAACTTCACCTTTGCCTTCAATATTTGCTGGTCTTGTTTCAAGACGTACAACATGTGTTTGTGATAATTTAAGTTCTGCAGCATCTTCAATTGTAATAATTCTATCTTCATTTGGAATATAAGAAGATAAAACATTTAACGTTGTAGTTTTTCCACTACCTGTTCCACCTGAAACTACAATATTTAATCTACCTACAATACAATATTCAATAAATTCAGCCATTTTTTCACTTAAAGTACCAAAATCTACTAAATCCTCTACTTTAAATGGGTCTTCAGAGAATTTTCTAATCGTCAACGAAGGACCGTCAATTGCTAAAGGCGGGATAATTGCATTTACCCTTGATCCATCCATCAATCTAGCATCTACCATTGGCGAAGATTCGTCTATGCGTCTTCCTATTGGTTCAACAATTTTTTTAATTACATGATATATATGATCATCATTTTTAAATCTTGCATCTGTTAATACTAATTTTCCGCTTTTTTCAATATAAACTTGATTGGCTCCGTTTACCATAACCTCATTAATATCAGGATTATTAAGCAAAGATGTTATAGGTCCAAAACCAAGAATTTCATCCATTAACTCTTTAATTAATCTATCTTTCTGTATCCTGGTAATATTTAAATCTTCTTTTTCAACCGATTCAAGAATTACTTCTTTTATCTTATTATCACTCTCATTATTCTTCATATCCATTTTTGTAAAATCAATATCAATATTTTTTATTACATTATTTTGAACTTTCATTTTCATCTTTTGATATGGATCATCCTTTACTTCTCTTTCTTCTTTAAATTCAGTTTGCTTATTAGTTTTTAATCTATTATTTAATGACATATTGCACCTCTTATTCAGTTTCAATGAGTTTTATTAACATTTTTTCAAATTTACCTTTAGAGAACATTTTCACTTTACCAACTGGTTTACCAATATTTACTGAGTTTTCAATGATTTTTTTATCTTCTGGAATAGTAAAATGTATTGGAAACTTCAAATATTTATTAAGATCGTTTAAATTCACATTACCATTCTTTTGAAACTTATTTACAATAATTTTAATCTTAGTATCATCATAACCAAGTGATTTCATTACATCAATGCCGATTTTAGTATTTTTTATAGTCATTAGATCAGTTGTTGTTATAAAAAATATTTCATCGCAATAATCTAAAAAAGTTAATGTGCTATTATTAAAATTTGTTCCTAAATCAATAATTACATAATCATAATTCTTTTTTACAATATCACTTATTGTTGTGATATTTTCAGAAGTAATTGATTCTGCATTTTCTGGTCTTCTAGGTGCTAATAAAACATCAACTCCATTATCAGTTTCTGTAATATATTCTTTTAAGAAATCAAAAGATTCAAAAGCCATATCTTCTATGATATCATATATTGTTTTAATTGGTTTTTTATCCGAAAGCACAGCTATATCGCCAAATAGAAAATCACCGTCAATTAGCAAAACTTTTTTGTTTTTTATCGCTGCCAATTTAATAGCATAATTAAATGCTAAGATCGATTTACCAACTCCACCTTTAGTTGAAAAAAAAGTTGAAAATTTTGCTTCTTTTTCATCAGTTTTAATAATTTTTATATTACTTCTTCTTTCATTATTAAGTTTAATGGTACTATTAACTGTATCTACTAGTTCACTCATACTAAAAGGTTTAAAAATATACTCTTTTGCACCTGAAAACATTGCTTTTTTTAGATATTCAGTTCCTCCTTGAACGGACATTATTATTACGATTACATTTGGATACTCTTTGCTAATTTTTTCAGTTGCTTCAAGTCCATTAACTATTGGCATATTAATATCCATTAATACTATATCCGGTTTTAATTCCTTTGTTTTTTGAATTGCTTCTTCTCCATTAGACGCTTCTCCAATTACTTCAAAATTATCAACCATATTTGTAATTTTAATAATAGCATTGCGAGTAACATCACTGTCATCTGCAACAAGTATTCTAATATGATTATTCATAGTACACCTCTAATCTTCAATTATTGGAATAATTAAAATTTCACCAGTAACAATTAAATTGCTTTTTCCAATACCATTTGCTTCTTTTATTAAAGTATATTTTTCTTCGTCTTCATAAAAATCAATTGCGATACTTCTCAAAGTATCAGTATATTTAACAATATATTTTCTATATGCTTGATCGCCTGCAATATCATTTGATACACTTTCCTCGTGTTCATTCTCATATATTATAAGCCATTCTTTTTCAATATCTCTATCAACTAATAATTCTCTCCATACTTCCCCATTGGTTTTAATTTCTTCATTATCATCTATTCCTCTAAGTGCTAATTTAAGAGCACCTATGTTTTCACCTAAAAATAGTTTTTCAACATCTTCAGCATCAATAGCTAACGTTACAGAATATGTCTCCATTATTTTTTCTTCATTTGTATAATTTCTAGACATTTCCTGTTTTATTGCCAATACTTTTAATTTCTGCAATAATAATTTTGCAATATTTTCTCTAACCATTACACCATTAACAACTTTTTCCGGTAGAAATATATACATATCAATTATATCGCCAGGTTTAATTAAATCTGCAACAGCTCTATATTGCGACACACTCATACTTACTGCTCTTTCGCCTTTATTCAATTTTAAAATTAATTTTGTATCTTCATTTGTTATTAATCGGTCTTTTGCAAATCCCTCACCACTAATAATATTTGAATATGCAAATTTATTCACAATATCTTCTTTTTTTGTTTCATAGATTGAAAGATTAAAATTTTCAGGTACTTTTATTGTTTTAATCATTTTTTCTGTAATCATTGTATTTTCAGGTATATTTTCTATAGCGACATAAAATTCTTTTTCAATTATAGTTTCAACTGTTTTCTTTTCTATATCTCTACTTAAATATTCATAAACTCCAAAAGAAGCTAAAGCTGCAAAAATCAATGCAATTATTAATAAAAAAACTCCTAAACTTTTCATTTTCACCTCCAATTACTCAACTAATTTTGCTACATATACTCCGTAATCAGTTTGTATTTCGCTTTGTTCACCACTAATAACATTTTTAACAAATCTTCCTGTAAGGACTGTTTTACCAGTTTGTTTTCCAATATCTTCTACATAAAACATTGCAAAACCAGCTATTGTTAACTCATCTCTACCAACAATATCATCTTCCCATATCATAGGTATTAACCATAATCTTGGGGAATCTTCTGAAAAATTATTAAAAGTAGAATAATCATCTTGCAATAATTGCTTTAAAGGATTAATAACCATCGCCATATTACCAGGTTCTGTTAAAATTTCATCTCCAACTTCCAACGGCCCCGAATATCCAGTTAGTGCATTATTTAAAAATACTGCGGCTCCTGTTCCACCCAATGCTAAAGGTCCAAAATTTCCATTATCACCATCTGATGCTCCTTCTTTTAATACAACCTCTTCACCATAATCATAAAATTTATATGGTACACCAAATGGCTTAGCTCCTCCATTAATTTTACTAACTGGATTTATTGATACTTTTACAGAAGCTCTAATTTCTGATGTATCAATATTAAAATATTTCATAAATCTATTTTGAACTGATTTAGTAGATTGTAATTTTAATGATTTATTATTATCTGAAAAAGTTATACTAACTGTATTAGGATCAATTCCATTTTTAACTAAATACTCATTTACCGTAGCAGTAGTTTTATTTACATCATCTAAATCTTGTGCTCCAGCTAAAGCTGCTGCATCTAAAGCATTTGTAAGTTCAATATCTTTTACAACACTATATCCATAGTCTACAACCATACCTACCGCTCCAAGAAGCAAACCCAAAACAATAACAAAAATCACTGCAATGGAACCATTATCATTTTCTATTATTTTTATCATTTGCATCACCTACTCCACTCTCATAACTGATTTACCTTCAACTACAATATTATCACCAAAAATATTTGAGATAATTGGAGTATTAATATCAATAGTATAATCAATATTTATAGTAACATTCTCTCCTTTATTTCTATAACTTTCCAAAGGTGTAATAGTATAATTTAATTTATTTGAATCTAGCGATGTAGTTCCATTATTAATTTCACTAATTGTACTTGAATCAGAATTTGTTACCGCTGCAACCCTAGCTGCATTTCTTGCTGTATTTTGTAAAACTATTTTTGTACTAAGTATTCTAGAGGTATCAAACATTCCAAGAAGTAAAATTAAAAAAACAGGTAAAATTAATGTAAATTCAACCATTGATTGTCCCTTATTATTAAATATCTTCTTCATATTCCACCTCTTTCCTAAAAAAAGGGCCTATAGGCCCTTTGAGTAGTTTCTGCATTTTAAAGTGCATCTTTAATTTCTGTAAATTTCTCACCAAGTCTAGTTCCGAATAATGCTACAAGGGCAATAATTGCGATTGCTACCAATCCAATAATCAATACATATTCAACCATACCTTGACCTTCTTCATTTCCTAAATAATAGCTTAAATAAGTTTTAAAATAATTTAACATATTTCCTCCTTTTATTTTTTGTTTTTCCAAATCAACTTTATTTGATAATTTAATAATACTCCAAATTTTAAATAATTAATAAAGCATTAAGTCATATCTTTATAGGACTTTAGTCACATAAATCTTTTTAAAGGTTGTCGATAAACAATTGAAATTTTGCTCCAATTGCATCTCCAAAAGCTGTTACAATACCTATTATCAAAAGTGCAACAAATCCAATAATCAATACATATTCAACAAGACTTTGACCTTTTTCATTTCCTAAATAATACTTCAAATAAGTTTTAAAGTAATTAATCATAATATTCTCCTGTGTTTTTAAATTTTTAAAATCTGTTTTATTACTAACTTTATAGTACTACTAATATATAACCTCGAATACAGTAATGAGTCATTTTTATATAGGACTTTAGTCATATTTATATGCAAAAACGAGTTATCATTTTTTGTGATAACTCGTTAAAGAAAATACTTGCATATGTTTTAAATTAAATTGTCTTATATTTTATTACATTAGATACAATTAATACTCCTAAAAAAACAAATAATCCTCCTATTAATTGTGATGAAGTAATACTTTTACCTAAGAACCACGAAATTATTGCTATAAAAACAGGAATTAAATTTAAAAATATTCCTGCTTTGCTAGCTTCAATATTTTTAATTGAAAAATTCCAAAATAGAAATGAACCTATTGATGGAAATATAATTATATATAACATACTCGAAACTAATTTTAAATTTATTACTTCAGGTGGTTTCCCAATTATCAATATAATAGGAAATAAAAGTATAACTGCAATCAATCCCGAATACGCTGTTGCTGTAATTGGTTTGATATCAACTAATTTTTTACTTACAATAGTGTA